>NZ_CEVIVD010000019.1:28992-33206 GCF_982290655.1 Protofrankia sp. CiP1_Cm_nod3 | reverse complement strand
CATCCGCCGCGTCCGCGGCCTGGCGGGTTTCGGTGAGGATGAGGTCGGCGACGTCGGTGAGGTGTCCGCGGCGGGTGAAGGCCCGCCGTTGCCGGGCCGCGGCGCTGCCCCGGCCGACGGCCTGGCCGGCGAGGTCGCGGACCAGCTCCCAGTCGCCGGCGTGCTCGAGCTCGGCGCGCACCTCGTCCACCAGCCGGTACAGCAGGTCCCCCGCCGGTACCGGTACCGCCGCGGCCACGTCGACGAGGTCACCCTCGATCCCGGACCGGGCCGCCCGCCAGGTGGCCGCCCGCAGCAGTTCCGTCCGCCGTGGCGGGACCGGCGCACCGGCCCCGACCGCCAGGGTGGCCCGGCGGACGAGCGCGCGGAACAGGCCGGCGACGAGGATGACGGTGTCGACGTCCGGGCACGCGTCGCAGACCCGCAGCTCAACGGTGGGCAGGTGCGCGGAGGGGCGGACGTCGAAGTAGACCATCCCCGGGTCGCTGATCACCCCGGATGTGATCAGATCCGTGACGGCCTGGTCGTATTCGGCCGCCGTGCGGAACGCCCCGGTGACGCCGGCGGTCGGCCACCGCTGCCAGACCAGGGTGCGCACGCTCGCGTAGCCGCTGTCCGTGCCCTGCCAGTACGGGGAGCTCGCCGACACCGCCAGCAGCACCGGCAGCCACGGCGCGACCCACGCGGCCACCGCGATCGCGAGATCGCGGTCGGCGACCTCGACGTGCACCTGCGCGCCGCAGATCGACTGCTCCCGGGCGAGGAGCTGGTAGTCGGCGAGCATCCGCTGGTAGCGCGGGTACCGGCTGATGCTGGGCGTGTCCCGGCCGGCCAGCGGGACGGTCCCCGCGGACGCGGGGCCGAGCCCGAGCGGTTCGCCGGCCGCCACCAGCTCGCGCCGCAGCTGGAGCAGGCTGCTGCGCAGGTCGGCCAGGTCGGTGCACGGGCGGCTGTTGGACTCCACCACCGACGCCAGCAGCTCGGCGGTGAAACACTCCTTCGCGAGGCGCTCGAGGATCGCCGGAGCCCGCGGCACAGGCCGCCGGGAGGCGAGGTCCAGGAGGTGGAACTCCTCCTCGACACCGACGGTGGCAATGTGCGCGTCGCCCATGGATGAAGACGCTACGACCATACGGTGTCCCGGGCAGCCCACGACCGGCTGGCCAGCACCCGCTGGCCGGTCAGCCAGCGGCCAGCCGGCCAGCCGGCCACCCGGTCAGCTGTCCACGAGGGTGGCGGTGGAGACGATGTTGCCCCGGGTCGCCCTGGAGTACGGGCACAGGGCGTGAGCCTGCTCGACGAGCGTGGCGGCCACGTCCCGGTCGACCTGCTCGATCTCGGCCTCGATCGCGACGGCGAGGGCGAACCCGTCGTCGTCCGGGCCGATCTCGACCCGGACGGTGACCGCCGACGCGGAGACATCGACCTTCGCCCGCCGGGCGACCGCCTTGAGCGCGCTGTGGAAACATGCGGCGTAACCGGTGGCGAACAACTGCTCCGGGTTGGTGCCGGGGCCGTCGTCGCCGCCGAGCCCCTTGGGCAGGGACAGGTTCAGGTCCACCCGCCCGTCGCTGGACGCCACCCGTCCCGCACGCCCGCCCCACGCGGTGGCCTCAGCCGTGTACAGAGCCGTCATCACGATCTCCTCAGGTGTGGATCCGATGGCCCGCGCGCGACGCGCACGATCTGGATCATCCGGGTGGAACACCGGCCGGCACCTTTTTCGTCCGGGTGACTCACGCAGCGCACCGATCCGCTCGGATCGCCACATGGTGTTCAGCGCCGCCAAACGATGACAAAAAGACTCTGAACGATTACTTTTAGTAAAGATTCGATGAACATCGATTACAAATAGTCATTACTTGTAGCCATGACAGCACCCCTTGCAGGTGGCTGCGACCAGTAGTGTCACAATGCAACCTAGCCAGTACTTCTGGTGACATCGCCGGCGACAACAATGTGATCTTCTGGGCGAAGGAGCCGAACCACCGCCAGCGGGCCACGCGCTGCCCGCCGCAGCCGGATCTCTCCGAGGGGGACCATCATGGTGTTACTGAACGCAACCAATATCGCAACGGACGGCCCGGGGGGCATCGGGGGGCCCGGCGGTCTCAGAACGTCTGATCCGTCGGCCGGCCCGCCCCCCGGCGGGCGTGGCGACGACCCCGGCAGGTCGCCGGCCGGCGAGGGCCACGTCGGCCGGCGGGTGCGCGTCCCCAAGACCGCCGAGCTGGTCGCCGCCCGCCTGCGGCGCCAGATCGTGCGGGGCGAACTGGTCGAGGGGGACGCCCTGCCCCCGGAAGCCGTGCTGATGGAGCAGTTCGGGGTCTCCCGCCCGACCCTGCGGGAGGCCTTCCGCGTCCTGGAGTCCGAAGCGTTGATCAGCGTCCGGCGCGGGGCACACGGCGGCGCCCGGGTCCACACACCCAACGGTGACGTCGCCGCCCGCTACGCCGCGCTCGTCCTGGAATACCGCGGCACCACCATCGCCGACGTCCACCAGGCCAGGGCGCTGCTCGAGCCGCCCTGCGTCCGCCGGCTCGCGCAGCGGCACACCGAGGAGGACCTGGCCAGGCTGCGGGCGGCGCTCGCCGCCGTCGAGGCGGCCACGGCGGACGCCGGCCCCCCGGCGGCGGACCGGCCGGCCGCCCGCACCCGGCCCGACCTGGCCACCGCGCTCACGGCACCCGCCGGCCAGCCAGCCCGGGAGGCCTGGGCCCCCGCGGCGTCATGCTCCGCGGTGACGGACTTCCACAACCTGCTGGTGGAACTCGCCGGCAACCAGACCCTGATCGTGCTCGCCGGGATGCTGCGTCACATCATCGGCATGGCGCGCGAGGATGCATCGGGCGCCGGTGCCGGTGCCGGCAGCAGCGGTGGGAGCACGGCACAGCCGGGCGCACCGGCGGCCGAGGACGACGGCCGCCAGACCTACCGGCAACTGGTCGCCCTGGTCGAGGCCGGCGCGGCGGACGAGGCCGAGGCGCTGTGGCGGGATCACCTGCTGGCGACGACGCCCACCCCCGGGCGCGCCCCGGCCACTGTCGTCGACCCGCGAGCCGAAATCCCCGGGCCGGCCCAGGACCATCGACGGCCCGGTGCCGCCTCCGCCGCGTCACGGGAAGCCGAAATCCCCTGAGTGCCATTGTTCGATGAAGCGCCGCCACCGGATGGGTAATGTGGATCAGGTGACGCGCGCCGAGGCCGACTCCCTGGTCGAGGTCCTCGACCTCGACCGCATCGAAACCAACATCTTCCGCGGTTGGTCGTGGCACACGGCGCCGACCCGGGTGTTCGGGGGCCACGTCGCGGCGCAGGCGCTCATCGCCGCCGGCCGGACGGTCGCCCCTGATCGCCCGGTGCACTCGCTGCACGCCTACTTCCTGCTACCAGGCGATCCCGGCGCGCCGATCGTCTACGATGTGGATCTGATCCGTGACGGACGGTCGTTCACGACCCGGCGGGTGGTCGCCATCCAGCACGGCCGGGCGATCTTCCACCTGTCCGCCTCCTTCCAGCGCGTCACCGACGGCCCGGAGCACCAGTCACCCATGCCGCCGGCAGCGCCGCCCGACGAGCTGCCCGTCAGCCTGCCCGAAGAGCTGCCCGAGTGGTCCCTGCCGAACGGCGGGAGCGTCGAGCCCTTCTTCTCCCGGTACCTCGACGTCCGGCTCGTACCGACCGAAGGCGCGGACGGCTCCGTCCAGCAGCCCGTGTGGTCCTCGCATGGGGAGCCGCACAGCCCGTACCAGCGGATGTGGTTCCGCGCCCGCGGGACGCTGCCCGCCGACCCGCTCTACCACGTCTGCGCGGTCACGTACGCGTCCGACCTGCGGCTGATCACGACGACCCTGCTTCCCCACCGGTCGACGGACGGCCGGACGATCTCGCTGGCCAGCCTCGATCACGCCATGTGGTTCCATCGGCCGTTCCGCGCGGACGAGTGGCTGCTCTACATCCAGGACAGCCCGTCGGCCGCGGGCTCCCGCGGCTTCGCCCGCGGCGAGATATACACCGCCGACGGCCGGCTCGTCGTCTCAGTCGCCCAGGAAGGCCTGATGCGCCTCCACTCCTGACAGTGAGGATGTAGGCGGGCCCCGCCGATCCACCGACCCGGCCGAGCGCATGGTGGGCACCCGGCGTCGGCCAACGGCCAGTGGCGCCCCGGTCACGTTCTCGTGTTTCTCCGTGCTCTGCCGTGTTCTGCCGTATTC
>NZ_CEVIVD010000019.1:2055-28685 GCF_982290655.1 Protofrankia sp. CiP1_Cm_nod3 | reverse complement strand
GTGCTCTGCCGTATTCGGCGTCACCAGGGCGTCAACGCCGCTGGTGGCCGGCTCCCGCGGGGTCGATGCTGCCGATGCGGCAATACGGCAATCGGCGCGATCCGGGGAGTTCATGGTGCCAGCGCTCGTGGGTGACAGCCCGGGTATCCGGCGTGCCGCGCCTGTTCCCGGGACGTCCCGGTCAGGGGCCGCGGCGAAACCCGGCACCGGTGCCACCATCGGCGCCCGGACACCCGGACACCCGGATTCCCCGACGCCCGGATTCCCGGGCGCCGGGTATCCGGCATCCGGACGGCCGGGCATGATGGGGTTGCCGTCACCCCAGGGGAGCGCTGTAGCCCGTCGGTCCCCCACGGTGGCAGCGGGACGTGGCAGAAGGAGCAGCCGGTGCGTGACCTGGTTTTCGCCGTCCTGATCATCGTGATATTCGCGGTGCTGGGGCTCGTCGTACGAGGGGTGGAACGGCTGTGACCGCCGAGAACCTGACCGGGCTCGTCCTGGCGGCCGCCCTGGTGGTCTTCCTCGTGGTCGCCCTGCTTTTCCCGGAGAAATTCTGATTTTCCTGGAACAGTTCTGACCTGCCGGACCAGCGACACGCTACGGCCTGCCCGGCCACGGACCGCACGACCGCTGCCGCGGTCGTGTTTCCCCCGGGCCCGGGCTCCCGGTCGACAAGGGGTCACTGAATGAACACCACGACGGCGGGAGCCGTTTTCGCCGCCTCGCTCGCCATCGCCCTCGGCCTGACCTACCGGCCATTCGGCGACTATATGGCCCGGGTATACACCTCCAAGCGTCACCTGCGGGCCGAAAAAATGATTTACCGGCTGGTCGGTGTCGATCCGGACACGGACCAGCGATGGAGCGTCCACCTGCGCGCCGTACTCGCGTTCTCGTGCGTGTCAGTGCTCTTCTTGTACGTTCTCCTCCGCCTGCAGGGCCGGCTGCCGCTCAGCCTCGGTTTCGGCGGGATGGCGCCAGGCCAGGCGTTCGACACCGCGGCCAGCTTCGTCACGAACACCAACTGGCAGTCCTATGCCGGCGAGTCGACGCTCGGATATCTCGTGCAGATGGCGGGTCTCGCGGTGCAGAACTTCACCAGCGCCGCGGTCGGCATCTCGGTGGCGATCGCCCTGGTCCGCGGGTTCGCCCGCAACCGTACCGACCGGCTCGGCAACTTCTGGGTGGACCTGGTCCGCACCGTCGTCCGCATTCTGCTGCCGATCTCCGTCATCGGCGCGGTCGTCCTGGTCGCCGGCGGTGTCGTGCAGAACTTCCACGACGTCCGGACGGTGTCGGCCATCGCCGGCTCCAGCCAGGCCATAACCGGCGGCCCGGTGGCCAGCCAGGAGATCATCAAGGAGCTCGGCACCAACGGCGGCGGTTTCTACAACGCCAACTCCGCCCACCCGTTCGAGAATCCGACGGTCTGGACCAACTGGCTACAGGTCTATCTGCTGCTGGCGATCCCGTTCGCGCTGCCGAGAGCTTTCGGGAAAATGGTCGGCGATACCCGCCAGGGTCTGGCGATCGTCTCGGCCATGGCCGTTCTGGCGATAACCGGGATATTTCTTGCCAACGGTTTCCAACTGGCTCACCACGGCACGGTCCCGACCGCTGTCGGGGCCGCGACCGAAGGCGTCGAAACCCGTTTCGGGGTGTCGGGATCGGCCACCTTCGCGGCCGCCACCACGCTGACGTCCACGGGTGCGGTGAACTCCGCGCACGACTCCTACACCAGTCTCGGCGGCGCCGTCCTGCTGCTGAACATGATGCTCGGGGAGATCGCCCCGGGCGGCGCCGGATCGGGGCTCTACGGAATGCTGGTCGTCGCCGTGCTCGCGGTGTTCGTCGGCGGTCTGATGATCGGGCGGACGCCCGAGTACCTGGGCAAGAAAATCGCCGCCCGGGAGGTGAAGTTCGCCGCGCTCTACATTCTCACCACGCCGGTGCTGGCCCTCGGCGTCACGGCGGCGGCCATGGCGCTGCCCGGTGAACGGGCGAACATGCTGGGCTCCGGCGCGCACGGGCTGTCCGAGGTGCTGTACGCGGCCACCTCGGCGGCGAACAACAACGGCTCGGCGTTCGCCGGCCTCACGGTGAACACGGCCTGGTGGAACACGGTGCTGGGAATCTCCATGCTGCTCGCCCGGCTCCTGCCGGTCGTGTTCGTCCTGGGCCTGGCCGGCAGCCTCGCCCGGCAGAGGACAGCCCCCGCGTCGAGCGGGACACTGCCCACCCACCGGCCGTTGTTCGTCGGCCTCGTCACCGGTGTCGCGTTCGTCGTCGTCGCACTGACCTACTTCCCAGCCCTCGCCCTCGGGCCGTTCGCGGAAGGCCTGCACTGACATGCCCACGACCGCCGTACGCGGCACCTCCGCCGGACCAGCGGGCGGCCCCGGCTCCGCCCGCCCGCCCCGGCGGGCCTCCGGTGGCCTGCTCGACCCACGGATGCTGCTGCGCTCCACCCCGCAGGCGCTGCGGAAACTGAGCCCGGCCACCCTGTGGCGCAACCCGGTGATGCTCATCGTCGAGATCGGCGCCGCGTTCACCACCGTGCTAGCGGCCCTGGACCCCACCGTGTTCGCCTGGCTGATCGTCGGCTGGCTGTGGCTGACCGTGCTGTTCGCCAACCTCGCCGAGGCCGTCGCCGAAGGGCGCGGGAAGGCGCAGGCCGCCGCGCTGCGCAGGGCCAAGACCGACACGATCGCCCGCCGGCTCGTCGGCTGGGCGCCCGGCCGGCCCGTCGAGACGGCCCGGACCGAGCCGGTGCCCGCGCCGGCCCTGCTCAAGGGCGACCGTGTGGTGGTGGACGCCGGCGAGTTGATCCCCGGTGACGGCGACGTCATCGAGGGCATCGCGAGCGTGGACGAGTCCGCCATCACCGGCGAGTCCGCGCCGGTGATCCGCGAGTCCGGGGGCGACCGGTCCGCGGTGACCGGCGGCACCCGGGTGCTGTCGGACCGGATCATCGTCGAGATCACGCAGCGGCCCGGGGAGAGCTTCATCGACCGGATGATCGGCCTGGTGGAGGGCGCGAACCGGCAGAAGACCCCGAACGAGGTCGCGCTGAACATCCTGCTGGCCTCGCTGACCATCATCTTCCTGCTCGCGGTCGTGAGCCTCCAGCCGCTGGCGGTCTTCTCCCGGGCCCAGCGGCCCGGCATCCCCGACAGCGCCGCCCTGGGCGCCGACGGCATCCCCGGGATCGTGCTGGCGGCACTGGTCGTCTGCCTGATCCCCACCACGATCGGCGCGCTGCTGTCGGCGATCGGCATCGCCGGCATGGACCGGCTGGTGCAGCGCAACGTGCTCGCGATGAGCGGTCGCGCAGTCGAGGCGGCCGGCGACGTCGACACCCTGCTGCTGGACAAGACCGGCACCATCACCCTTGGTAACCGCGAGGCGCGGGCGTTCATCCCGGTCGGAGGCGTGGACGAACGCGAGCTCGCCGACGCCGCGCAGCTGTCCTCGCTCGCGGACGAGACCCCGGAGGGACGCTCGATCGTCGTCTTCGCCAAGACCACCTACGGCCTGCGGGAGCGCACCGCCGGCGAGCTGCCCACCGCGACCTTCGTCGCGTTCACCGCGCAGACCCGGATGTCCGGTGTCGACCTGGCCCCGCCCGGGCCCCGCGGCGGCGAAGACCGGCGGGACAGCGGCCCCGGCGAAGCCGGCGAAGCCGGCGACGGCCTGCACACCGGTGGCGGCCGGCAGATCCGCAAGGGGTCGGCCAGCGCGGTGCTGGCCTGGGTCCGGGAGAACGGCGGGAGCGCACCGCCCGACACCGGCCAGGTGGTGGACGGCATCTCCGCCTCCGGCGGGACACCGCTGGTCGTCGCGGAGGTGGTCATCACCAGCGGTGTGGACGGTGGCCGGAGCGCCCGCGTCCTGGGCGTGGTCCAGCTCAAGGACATCGTGAAGGCGGGCATGCGGGAACGCTTCGACGAGATGCGCAGCATGGGCATCCGCACCATCATGATCACCGGTGACAACCCGCTGACCGCGCGGACCATCGCCGAGGAGGCCGGGGTGGACGACTTCCTCGCCGAGGCGACCCCCCAGGACAAGCTCGACCTGATCAGGCGGGAGCAGGCCGGCGGCAAGCTCGTCGCGATGACCGGGGACGGCACCAACGACGCCCCCGCGCTCGCCCAGGCCGACGTCGGCGTCGCCATGAACACCGGCACGTCGGCCGCGAAGGAGGCCGGCAACATGGTCGACCTCGACAGCAACCCGACGAAGCTCATCGAGATCGTCGAGATCGGCAAGCAGCTGCTCATCACCCGCGGCGCCCTGACGACGTTCTCGATCGCCAACGACGTCGCCAAATATTTCGCGATCATCCCGGCGCTGTTCGCCGCGGTGTATCCCGGGCTGGAGACGTTCAACCTCATGCGGCTGCACAGCCCGCAGTCGGCGATCCTGTCCGCGGTCGTCTTCAACGCGCTGGTCATCATCGCGCTGATCCCGCTCGCCCTGCGCGGCGTCCGCTACACACCTGGCAACGCCACGGCGATGCTGCGGCGCAACCTCTGCGTCTACGGCCTCGGCGGCCTGGTCGTCCCGTTCGTCGGGATCAAACTCATCGATCTGGCCGTCCAGTTCCTCCCCGGAATCCGGTGATCGTCATGGCCTCCCCGCGCCTGCCCGGCCCCGTCCGCCACCTCCTCGCCGCGCTGCGCATGCTGCTGGTGCTCACCGTGCTCGTCGGCATCGCGTATCCCCTGGCCGTCACCGCGATCGCCCAGCTGCCCGGGCTGCGCCACCAGGCGGACGGCTCGCTCGTCCGGGCCGCCGACGGCACGGTCGTCGGCTCGTCGCGGATCGGCCAGCCGTTCACCGACGCCGCCGGCCGCCCGATCCCGACCTACTTCCAGCCCCGGCCGTCCGCCGCCGGGGCCGGCTACGACCCGACCGCGACCGCCGCGTCCAACCTGGGCCCCGAGGACGTCGTCGACACGTTCGACGATCCTGCCACGCCCGGTGACGAGAGCCGGCGCAGCCTGCTCACCACCGTGTGCGGCCGCAGCAGGGCCGTCGGGCAGCTCGAGGGCGTCGACGGACGGCGCCCGTACTGCACCCCGGACGGTGCCGGCGCCGTGCTGGCGGTGTTCCACCGTGATCCGGGCCCCGCCGGGCCGGTCGTGCGGGTCGTCAGCGTGAACGAGCAGTGCCCGGCGCGACCGTTCGTCACCACCTACGAGGGCGTGCGGGTCGAGTGCGCGGCGCCCGGCGGCGACTACGCGGCGGGCCGGCGCGTCCTCGTCCCCGGACCGGGCCGCGGCCGGGACAACCCGGTGCCACCGGACGCAGTGACCGCCTCCGCCAGCGGCCTGGACCCGGACATCTCCCCCGCCTACGCCTACCTTCAGGTGAACCGGGTCGCGGGCGCCCGCGGGCTGCCCCCGGCAGCGGTCCGCCGGCTGGTCGAGGAGCATGTGCGCGGCCGTGCGCTCGGTTTCCTCGGCGAGCCCAGGGTCAACGTCGTCGCGCTCAACCTCGCCCTGGACAGGCTCGGCGCGGGCTGACGGAGACTTGCACTGCCCAGGGAACCTCCGCGGAGGCGTCACCATGTTGCTGGCACCGGTCCCGGCAGTGGCAGGACCACCGCTTCTGACACCGGTGGTCCTGCCGCTGTCACCGCCGTCACCGCCGTCGTTCCGGTCGCCGCGGGGCGCCCCGCCCGACACCCGCTCGTGGGACGGCGCGGCATGACCCGCGTCCTGATCGTCGACGACGACACCCAGATCCTGCGCGCGTTGCGGATCACTCTGCACGCCCGGGGGTACGAGGTCCTGACCGCGACGTCGGGACAGCACGCGCTCGCCGCCACCACCTCCGGACAGCCCGACATCATCCTGCTCGACCTGGGCCTGCCCGACATGGACGGGACCGAGGTCATCCACGCCCTGCGCAGCCGGACCGCGACGCCCGTCATCGTCCTGTCCGGCCGTGCCGGCAGCAGCGACAAGGTCGGCGCGCTCGACGCGGGCGCCGACGACTACGTCACCAAGCCCTTCCGCGTCGACGAGCTCCTCGCCCGGCTACGAGCGGTAGCCAGACGAACCCTGAGCACGACAGAGGCCCCGCTGACGACGATCGGCGACTACACGATCGACCTGACCGCCCGACAGGTCACCAGACTGGCAGGCCAGCGGCGTGACCACGGTGACCAGCCCGACGGCCCGGTCACCGTCCGCCTCAGCCCGACCGAATGGCACCTGCTCGAAGTCCTGGTGCGCAACCCCGGGAAACTGCTCACCCACCGCCAGCTCCTTCCCCGCACCGGCGGCCCCTCCCCGAAGGAACACAGCCACTACCTGCGCGAGTACATGGGACGGCTGCGCCGCAAGCTGGAGCCGAACCCGGCACGCCCCCGCCATTTCATCACCGAGCCCGGCATGGGCTACCGCTTCCAGCCATGACCAGCGCGGTTCCCGCCGCGGCCAGCATGACCCCGACCGGCACCGGCCCGGCCGCGTGGACCAGGGCAGCCCGCCATGTCGCGGGACACGCCATACGCCACGCGCGGAACCGGTTTGACACCCACTACACACGGCCCTACTTTGAAACAAATGATTGTTTACTTACCTGAGCCCGCATCCGGCCCGCGGCATCGGCAACCGGGCCAGCCAGTGGGGACGCCGACGAGAGGGGCACTCGCATGACCCAGTCCATCCCGGCGGCCGGGCTCGCCCCGGCCGGGCTCATCCCTGTCGGGCCTGCCCCTGTCGGGCCTGCTCTGAGCGAACCGCAGTACCCCCTCGCCCCATCCGCGGTCAACGCCTCGGTGTACACAGACCCGGCGCGCTATCAGCGGGAACTCGACCGGATCCTGTCCCACGCCTGGTTCCCGGTGTTTCCGTCCGCCGATGTGCCCAAGCCGCGCGACCACGTCGTCTGGAGCCAGCTCGGGCAGTCAGTGGTGATCATCCGGCTTGACGACGGCTCGCTGTCGGCCTGGCACAACGTCTGCCAGCACCGCGGCGCGCTTCTCGTCGCGGGTGCCGGGCGCTGCTCCACCGGCCGGTTCACCTGCCCGTGGCACGGCTTCGTCTACGATCTTGAAGGCAACGTCCGGCAGGTGCCGCTGCGTGAGTCGTTCGACCCGGCACAGCTGGCCGGGCTGCGGGCGCCGGCGGTCAGGGTGCTCGAGTGGTCGGGCTGGATCTGGCTGACGCTCTCCGACACGGTCCCCGACCTGCTGGAGTACCTCGGCACGATCGGCGAGGAGCTTGCCGGCTACCAGCTCGACCGGTTCGACACCCGCTTCCGCGCGTCGGTCACGCTCACCGCGAACTGGAAGATCGTCGTCGACGCGTTCAACGAGACCTGGCATGTCCCGTTCACGCACAAGTCGACCCTCTCCGGGCTGGTCCTGTGGCGCGACGCCAGCCTGAAGATCGCCTCACCGCACTCCTGGATGACACTGCCGATCCGCGGGTTCACCGACAGGGTCTCCGACAGCGACCATCGGCAGACCCATCTGTGCCACTACCTCGCGTTCCCGAACACGATCTTCAGCTGCTTCCCCAACCACCTGCAGATGTGGACCGCCTGGCCGGTCGCCCCGGACAGGACCGTCCTCAACGCCTACCAGCTCGTCGGGCCCACCCCGGACGGCCTGAGCGAGGCGAAGTGGGAGCAGCACAACGAGCGGGACTGGAAACACTTTCTCGACGTCCTCGCGGAGGACTCCGAGGTCATCAACAACTTCGCGGCGCTGGCCCGGTCGAAGGGGTTCCGCCGGAACATCTTCAACACCGCCGAAAGCAGGCTGACCGCCTTTCACGACGAAGTCGCCAGTCGCATTCGTTGACCAGGAGAAAGAAATGATCACAATCAGAGTCGACCGGGACGTCTGCCAGGGCTACGGCAACTGCGTCCTCGCGGATCCGGAGATCTTCGACGTGGACGACGACGGCCTGGTGGTGCTGTCGCAGGCCACCGTCGCCGGCGAGCGGCTGCCCGCTGTCCGCCGCGCGGAGTACGACTGCCCGAGCAAGGCCATTCACTTCACCGAATAGGCCGGCGGCCGTGGCGCCACGGCTGCCGGCAGCGGACGGTTGAGAGCCCGGCCGGGATCTCCTGGCCGGACTCTCAACCGTCCGCTGTTTTCCGTGGCCTCGGGGCACCGCCACCCACCGCTTCTCCCGAAGGACAGCCGCTTCTCCCGACAGGACAGCCGCTTCTCCCGGTGGACGGCTGCTTCTTCCGGCCGGGCGGCAGGATGCGGGGACGCGGGCGTGGCCACCCTCGAGACGGCCCTGGCCGGACCGGTGTCACCGGTCCGGCCACCTGCATGACGCCTGTTGCCCACTGGGCGTACGAAGGATCCGAACTCGTACGAGGGACCCGGGTCAGAGCCCCATCTCCTTGGCGATGATGCTGCGCTGGATCTCGCTCGCGCCGCCGCCGACCATCGCGTGCTTGGCCTCGCGGAAGTAGCGCTCCATGTCGAACTCCGGCAGCTGCGCGTATCCACCCAGCGCCTGCATGCCGTTGAACGAGGTCCTGAAGGCGACGTCGGCGGCGAACACCTTCGCCATCGACACCTCTTTCAGGGCGCGCTCACCGCGCGCCATCTTCGTCGCGGCGTTGTAGACCAGCAGCCGCGCGGCCTCCACCTCGCACTCGTTCTCGGCCATCCGGTGCTTGAGGACCTGGAACGACGACAGCGGCCGGCCGAACTGGGTGCGGTTCCTGGTATAGGTGACGGTGTCGTCGAGCGCCGTGCGGGCGTTGCCCACGTAGGAGGCCGCCAGGCTCAGGCGCTCGTACTCCAGGTGCTCACCGATGTAGCCCCAGCCGCTGTTCACCTCGCCGATCAAGTTTCCGGCGGGGACGCGGACATCCGTGAAGAAGATCTCCGTGGTGCCGAGGCTACGGCGGACGATCGTGTTCAGCTTGCGTATGTCGACGCCGGGCGCGGTGTTCGGCACCAGGATCAGGCTGAGGCCCCGGTGCCGCTCCGGGCTGGTGCGCGCGAGCACGGTGATGACCGTGTCCGGCAGGTGCGCCCCGGAGCAGAAGACCTTGTTCCCGTTGAGGACCCAGTGGTCGTTGTCGAGGACGGCCCGTGTCTGCACCGCCGCCGCGTCCGAGCCGGCCCCCGGTTCGGTGATCGAGACGCTGAACTTCGTCCTGCCGGCGAGGAAGCCCGGCAGGTACTGCTCGCGCTGCTCGGCCGTGCCGTGGTTGGCGATGTTCGTCGCGGTGAACATGGAGGTCATCACGCACGCGGCGAAGTCGAGGCTGAACTTCGCCATGGCCTCGCAGAAGATCGCGTACATCACCGGGTCGGCGTCGAGCCCGCCCTGCTCCTCGGGGATGAGCAGGCCCAGCCAGCCCCTGTCCGCGATCTTCTGGTAGGCCTCGTCGGGAAACTCCCGGGACTCGTCGTGCTTGCGGATGTACTCCCGTCCTACCTCGCGCTCCATGAACGTATGCAGCGTGTCCCTCCACAGCCGCTGCTCCTCGGTGAATCTGAAGTCCATCCCTGCGCCCTCCGTCAGCACCGCGGGTCCGTATCTGTCCGTTGACCACGTTAATCGACCATGCTAGAAAAAAACAAGTGATTGTTTTTGAATCCTGACCTGGGCGATCGACACAGTCACCAGCCCGCCACAGGCATTGGAGACGCCCCATGACCGGTGTGCTCACATGACACTCGACCAGACCTACCGCGGCCTGCGGGTACTCGACCTCAGCGAGAACATCGCGGGCCCGCTCGCCTGTCTGATCCTTGCCGATCTCGGTGCCGACGTCGTCAAGGTCGAACGTCCGGGCAGCGGGGAGGCCACCCGCGGCCTGCCGCCGCGGTGGGGGCCGGAGAGCACGGTGTTCCTCACCGTGAACCGCAACAAACGCAGCGTCGCCCTGGACATCGCCACCCCGGCCGGCCGCGACGCGGTGCTGCGCATCGCGGCCGGCACCGACGTCGTCGTCGAGTCGTTCCGGCCCGGGGCCGCGGACCGGCTCGGGCTCGGCTTCGACGACTTCCGCCGGGTCAGCCCCCGCGTCGTGCACTGCTCGATCAGCGCCTTCGGCGAGGGCCCGCTCGGACACGACCGTCCCGGATACGACGCGATCGTGCAGGCCTTCACCGGCATCATGGAGATGACCGGTGACGCCGACGGCCGCCCGGCCCGCGCCGCGCCGTCCGTCGTGGACGTCTCCACCGGCCTCTGGGCGATCACGGCGATCCAGGCCGCGCTCGCCCGTCGCACCGGCGGGAGCGAGGCCCAGCGGCTGGAGACCGCCCTGGTCGACAGCGGCTTCTTCCTGCTCTGCCACCAGGTCATGGGATTCCTCGGAACCGGCGAGTTCCCCGGCCGCCTCGGCTCGGCCGCCCCGAGCACCGCTCCCTACCAGGCCTTCCGCACCGCGGACGGCGCGATCATGATTGCCGCCGCGACGGACCGGCTGTTCGAGCGGCTCTGCGCGGCCCTCGACCTTCCCGAGCTCCGGGCCGACCCCCGGTTCCGCACCGTCGCCGACCGGGTGCGCGCGCGCGACGCGCTGACGGCCGCCATCGAAGAGCGGCTGGGCACCGCGTCATCCGAGCACTGGCTCGGACGGATCTCCGCCGTCGGCGTCCCGGCGGGGCCGGTCAACGACCTGGCCGCCGCCCTGGCCCATCCGGTCACCCGCGAGCGCGCCCTCGTCCGCGATGCGGAGCCCCTCGGCGACACGCTGCGCGCAAGCGGGCTCAGACAGCTCCGGCTGCCGATCGACACCGACGGCTCGTGCGCGATGCGCGAACCGCCCGCGCTCGGCCAGCACACCGCGGAGGTACTCGCCGAGGCCGGCATGACCCCCGCCGAGATCCTCGGTCTCGTCCCGAACCCGATGACGGAAGCGACGGTGTCACCACTATGACCGGCTCGACCACGACCGGCTCGGCCGCAACCAGCTCGGCCGCAACCAGTTCAGCCGCAACCAGCTCGGCCGCCAGGACCGGCTCGGCCGCCGCCCGGCGCCGTGAGGCTCTGGAGGCACGCTATCCCCGCTGGGTGCCCCGCACGACCGCCCAGCTTCTCGATCTCTTAGCCGCCGAGCGTCCCCATCGGCCGCTCGTTCTCGGTGACGCCAGGTCCTACAGCTACGGCGACATCGCCGACTGGTCGGGGCGGCTGGCCGCCGGGCTGATGGCGCTCGGGGTACGGCCGGGCGATCACGTCGCCGTGGACATGGCGAACCTGCCCGAGGTCGTGGCCCTGAAGTTCGCGGTGGCCCGGGTCGGGGCGGTGTCGGTATCGATCAACTTCCGGCTGCGGCACGAGGAGCTCAGCTACGTGCTGCGCCAGTCCGACAGCGTCGTCCTGATCACGATGGACCGCTTCCGCGAGCTGGACTACCTCGACGCCCTGGACCGGATCGCCCCGGGCTGGGAGACGGAGGCGGGTGGCAGCTCGCTGCCCCGGCTGCGGCACGTGTTCGTGCTCGGAACGGACGGCGGGCCGGCCCGCGGCCGGCCGCTGGGCGAGCTCGTGGAGCTCGGCCGTGGGATCAGCGACGAGGAGGTGCGGTCACGCACCGCGGCGGCCGACCCCGACGCCGTCTCCGACCTGCTGTACACCTCGGGCACCACCGGTGCGGCCAAGGGCGTGATGCTCCAGCACGACGCCGTCCTGCGGACCGCGTACGCCAGCGCCTACACCCGCGCGTTCGGGGACGGCCGGCGGATCCTGTTCGCACTGCCGATCTACCATGTCTTCGGCTACGTCGAGGGCCTGGTCGCGGCGCTGTTCGTCGGCGGGGCGATCTGCCCGCACGCCACGTTCGACGCCCAGCAGACCCTGCGGGACATCGCCCGCCACCGTATCGACGAGCTGATCTGCGTCCCGGCGATGACCAGTCTGGTGCTCGACGCGGCACGGGCCGGCGAGCACGACCTGTCGTCGCTGCGGACGATGTTCTCCTCCGGGGCCGCGCACTGCGCCGGCATGTGGGCCGACATGCTCGAGGTGCTGGGCGTCGAGGAGATCTTCACCGCGTACGGTCAGACCGAGACCACGGCGTCGACGACGTGCACCCGGCCGGGCGATCCTCTCGACCGGCTGGCGAACACGAACGGGACCACCAAACCGGCGGGTGTCGCCGGTGCCGCCGAGCTCGGCGGCACGCTCGCCGTCTACCGGACGGTGCACTCCGAGACCGGTGCGGACATCCCGGCCGGCGAGGTGGGTGAGCTGGTGGTCCGCGGCCCGATCGTCACCCGCGGCTACTACGACAAGCCCGCGGAGACCACGGCGCTGTTCACCCCCGACGGGTGGATGCGCACGGGCGACCTCGGCCGCATCGACGAGCAGGGCTACCTGATACTGACCGGCCGTAAGAAGGAGTCCTACCGCTGCGGCGGGGAGCTGGTGCTGCCCGGCGAGGTGGAACGGGTGCTCACCGACCACCCGGGCGTGGCCGCCGCGCACGTCGTCGGGATCCCGCACGCACGGATGGGCGAGGTCGGGTGCGCCTGGATCGTGCCCGGCCCGGGACGGCCCGCGCCGGACGAGCTTGTCGCCTACTGCGCGAACAGGCTTGCCCGCTTCAAGGTCCCCGACGTGGTGCTGTTCATCGAAGAGGACGAGATCCCGGTGACGGCCACCGGCCGGGTGCAGAAGTTCATGCTCGCGGAGCGGGCGGTGGCCCTGCTGGCCCAGCGGGCGCGGACAGAGCAGGGCACACCGGACGCGCAAACGGGACCAGGCACGCAGGACGCGCGGACGGGACCAGGCACGCAGGCCGTGTCCGGCGCCGCCCGGCCGGCCTCGGTGGGGTCGGCGTGAGCGGCCCGCGGATCGTCATCGCGGGCGGCGGGCTGGCGGCCGTCCGCACCGCCCAGAGCGTGCGTGACCTGGGGCACCGCGGTGAGGTGCGGATTCTCTCCGCCGAGACGGAGGCGCCCTACGACCGCCCCCCGCTGTCCAAGGAGTACCTGCTGGGCACGCTGGCGGACGATGCCATCCGCCTGCTCGGCCCGTCCGGCTACCGTTCGCTGGGGATCGGGCTCGAGCTCGGCCGGCCTGCCGTCGCGCTGGACACCGTGGCTCATACGGTGACCGTCGCCGACGGGACGGTGGTCCCCTACGACCGGCTTGTGATCGCCACCGGCGCCCGGGCCCGGCCGCTGGGCGTCGTCACCGGCCGCGCGGCGGCGTCCGCGCTGCGCACCGCCGCCGACGCCCGCGGGCTCGCGGCCGTACTGCGCGACGGGCGGCGGATCGCGGTGATCGGCGGTGGGTTCATCGGCCTGGAGGTGGCCGCGACGGCGCGCGCGAGAGGCTGCGCGGTGACGGTGGTCGAGGCCCAGCCCGCGCCGCTGCTGGGCACGGTGGGCCCGCTGGTCGCGGGCTGGCTGCGGTCGCGGCACGTGGCGCACGGCGTCGAGCTCCGCTGCGGGGTGACCGTCACCGCCGCGGGAGCCGCGCCGGGCGGCGGCGAACGGCTCGGGCTCGCCGACGGGTCGGTGGTCGACGCGGACGCCGTCGTCGTCGGCGTGGGGGTCGTCCGCGACGTCGGCTGGCTCGCCGAAGCCGGCCTGGAAGTAGCCGACGGCCTCGTGTGCGACCTGGCCGGGCGGACGGGCGCGCCGGACGTGTTCGGCGCGGGAGACGTCGTCTGCCATCGCACCGAGCACGGCCTGGCCCCCGTGGGGCACTGGACCGCCGCGGGGAACAGCGCCCGGCGCGTCGCGCACACGCTGCTCGGCCTGCCGGCTCCGGATCTGCTCGACGACGGGTTCTTCTGGTCGGACCAGCTCGGCCTGCGGCTGCAGTTCGCCGGCCGGGCCGACGCCGGCAGCGAGTTCGTCGTGGTGGCGGGTGACATGGCCACCGACTCGTTCGCCGGGCACTTCCGCGCCGAGGGCCGGATCACCGGCGTGTTCGCCGTCAACAGCCCCCGCCAGTTCCTGCGTAGCCGCAAGGAGCTGCGCGTGGCCCACGCGTCCACCACCGTCAGGGAGGTCCTGCGATGACCGTCACCCACGAGCTCGACGCCGCCGCCCGTCAGGAAATCACCGAGCTGTACGCGCGGTACACGCACGCCTTCGACGACAACAGCCCGCAGGACCTCGCGGACCTGTTCACCGACGACGGGACCTTCGTACGCGACGGCGCCGAGCCGGTGCACGGCCGGGCCGCGCTGGCGGAGCTGGTCCGCGGCGTCGCGGCCCGGGGCGCGGGCGGCCGGCACCTCGTTTCCTCGGTGGTTGTGGAACCTTCGGCCACCGGTGCCTCTGGCAGCGCGTACGTGCAGGTCATAAGCATTGGCGCGGACACGGTGCGACTCGTCGTCATCGGCCGCTACCACGACGAGTTCGCTCGTTCCGAGGGCCGCTGGCGGTTCCGCTCGCGCCGCTTCACGTCGTTCACCGGCGCCGGGCTGGCGGGCGCGACCATCGCGGCCGCCGCGGAAGCGGGCTGACCCGACGCACCCGGCGGCGGGACAGCCCGGCCGCGGGACGGCCCAGCCGCGGGACGGCCCGGCAGCGGAGCCCGCCACCGTCAGCCGAACCAGCGGGCGGTGGCGGGAGGGGTCCGATACAGATCAATCAGAGAAGATCAACAGCTGGGGGCGCACGCGGGCCCGGCGCCTCCGGCTCACCAGCCGGGTGCCCAGCGCGCACGCCGTGCGGCGGATCCGGGCTGACGAGCAGGCGTCCACCCGTAGCGGGCTCACCCGTGGAAGACGGTCAGCCACGTACCGGGACCAGCCCGTTCGACATACAGTAGGGATTACGAAATCACGACGGTCGCCACGAGCGCAACCTGTCGGAGGGGGGATCCTGCCGCCTGTGGCTGTCATCCCTCGTGGGGGGACAGCTTGACGAAACAATTGTTTGTTGAATGGGTCACATCGATCATACCAAATAGCCGTTTTGTCCATCTTGAAAACGGATATTACGGACAAATATTCCAGCCCGTCGGGGATATTGGACCAACGCGACCGTACGATCGGATCTGGATCAGGACTTCGGGGAGGCGCACGGGTGGCTAAGCAGCGGGAACTACGGGTGGCCAGGCAGCGGGAGCGCGGCACTCGAGCGGCCTCCGGACCCGTGTCGGCCGAGCTCATCGAGCGGGAGGCCATCCGCCTGTTCGGCGAGAGGACGTATCCGGTCGTCGGGATGCGGGACATCAGCGACGCGGTCGGGATCCTGCCCGGCAGCCTGTACGTCCACATCAACAGCAAGGAGGACCTGCTGATCAAAATTGTCGAGCAGGGCATCCGGAGCTACCTGGACGCCATCGCGCCGATAGCCGAATCAGAGCATTCCGCAACCATTCGGCTACGAGAAGCGATCACAGCGCACATGCGGGTCCTCGCGGCCGCTCTCGAGCAGACGCGGGTGAGCTTCCACCAGTGGACCTATCTGAGCGCCGAGCACAAAGAACGCGTCATCCTGATGCGGCAGCGCTACGAGGAGCTCTTCAGCAGAATCCTGAACGACGGCATCAGCTCCGGGGAGTTCCGGGACGTCGCCAACCCGCGCGTCTCCGTGCTCGCCCTGATAGGCATGCTCAACTCGGCGACGGAGTGGTACTCCCCCACCGGCCCGCTCAGCCCCGAGGAGCTCAGCGAGGCCCTCGCCGACAACGCTCTGACCGGACTGCGGAAATGACTGCCCGCCGACGCATCACCCCGATCCGGAGAACTGTTCGCGCAGCTGCCGCTTGAGGACCTTGCCGTAGGCGTTGCGAGGGAGCGCCTCTACCCACACCACCCGCTTCGGCACCCGGTAGCCGGCCAGCCTCGTCCGGCAGGCGGCAAGCACCGCGTCGCTGTCACGGCTGTCGTCCGCCGGCACCAGTACGGCGGTCACCGCCTCGCCCCAGATCCGGTGTGGCAGCCCGATCACGGCCGCGTCCTTCACCCCCGGCAGATCGACGAGCACGTCCTCCACCTCACGGGCGTAGACGTTCGACCCGCCGGTTACGATCATGTCCTTCTTCCGGTCGACGATATACAGATAGCCGTCGCCGTCGAGGCAGCCGATGTCGCCGGTGTGCAGCCAGCCGCCGGCCATCGTCCGCTCGGTGTCCGCGGGCCGGCCCCAGTACCCGTTCATGGTCTGGGGAGCGCGCGCCACGATCTCCCCGGCCGTACCGTCGGGCAGGGCCGCTCCCGCGTCGTCGACGATGCGCAGCTCGACCCCGGGAAGCACCCGCCCGGCCGAACGGGCCAGCGGTGAATCAGGATTGTCCAGCGCGTGCAGATGATCCTTCTGGTCGAGAACCGTGAAGAACATCGGCGACTCCATCTGGGCGAACGACTGGATCAGGCGCCCGTCGAAGACCTCCGTCGCCTCCCGCATGGTCTCCGGGCCGATCGGGGAACCGGCGTAGTAGAGCCGGCGCAGCGAGGCCGGAACCGCCCAGCCCGGCGGCCGCGCGTCCAGCAGCATCCTGATCATCGACGGCACCATGAACATCCCGGTGACGCCGTGCTCGGTGAGCAGGCCCAGGGTGCGCCCGGCGTCGTAGGAGTGGCACAGCAGACTGTGGCCGCCGAGCAGCAGCGTGGGCAGGAGCAGGAAGCCCGCCCCGTGGGTCAGGGGGGCGACGTGCAGCGTGACCTCGTCGTCGCCGAGCCCGAGCACCCGCACCGCGGTCCCGGCGATGCTGAGCCAGGAACGGTGGCTGAGGACGACCGCTTTCGGTGAGCCGGTCGTGCCGCTGGTGTACATCAGGCTCGCGGGGTCGTCACCGGCCCGCGCGACCGGCCGCGCAAGCGGCCGCGCGCGGGCGGCCAGCGCCGCGAGCCCGGAATCCGCGCCGTCCCGCGCGTCGGCGTACACGACCGTCAGCCCGGGCAGCCGCGACGGATCCGGGAGCCGGTCGCTGAACTCGCTGGTGGTCACCAGCACCCGGCTGCCCGAGTCGGTCAGCATGTGCAGGTAGTCCGCGCGCGTCAGCCGGACGTTGAGGGGGACGGCGACCAGCCCGCCCGCCGTGGCACCGAGATACGCCTGGACGTACGCGTGGCTGTTGTGGAGCAGCAGCGCGACCCGGTCGCCGGGCCCCAGACCGAGCCCGAGCAGCCCGCCGGCCACCGCGGCGACGCGTCCGGCCACCTGCGCGTAGGTCGACGCGGTGGCACCGGCGGCATCGTCGAGATCGGTCAGGCAGGGCCGGTCGGGGTACCGCCGTGCGGCATCCCAGAGGATCTGGGCCGCCGTGATCTGATCGCCGTCAGCCATACCGATGAGAGTAGGAAACAGGCACGTCCGCGGATACGGAGAATCCATGAGAAGCGGAGGCCAGTATTAGGAGTTCCCTCCAAAGATCTCCTACCAGCTCGAGGTGGTGTCGATGTCCGATGCCAGTGGCAGCCTGCTGGTCACGACCGCGCAGCGGCTTCGCCAGCGCACCGACGACCTGGTCGAACGGCAGCTGGACGCGCTGCGGACGCTGCGTTCCTACGACCGGGTGCCCGACGACGACCTCCGCCGGTCGTGCCGGCGCAACGTCGCCCGGGTCGTCGCGGTCCTCGAGCGGCGCGACCAGCTGCCGCCGGAGATCGAGGAGGACGAGCGGGTCTCCGGCCAGCGCCGGGCGTTACAGGGCATCCCCTCCGAGGACGTCGTCGAGGCGTACCGCAGAGTGCTCAGCGTGCTGCGCGACGCGTTCATCGAGGAGGCGGTGGCGGCCGGGGCCGACCCGTGGGCCGTGCTCACCGGGGCCCGGCGGCTGTGGGACCTCACGGACCGGTTCAGCAGCGTCCTGGTTTCCGCGCGCCAGCAGGTGGAGATCGATGCCGCCCGCCGCGACGAGCGCCACCGGATGGCGTTCCTGCACCGCATCCTCACCGGCGGGGCCGACCCCGCCGAGCTTGTCGAGGGCGGCGCGGTCCACGGCATCCTGCCCGACCGGGAGTACTGGGTGCTGCGCTGCCGGCAGCGCCCGGAAGGGGTGCAGCGGCTGATCCGGCAGCTGGAGCCGGCCGGTACCGGCGTGGGCTTCCGGCCGCTGATCACCATGTTCGACGACGACGTGGTGGGGATCAGCGCGATCCGTCCCGTCCCGCACGACGATGCCGTGATCGCGGTTGCCGGGCCGGTGACGCTCACCGGCGTCCCGCAGGCGTTCGCCGAGGCCACCCGAGTGCTCAACGTCGCTGTGCGCTACCGCCGTACCGGCGTCGTGGACAGTTCGTCACTGTCGGTACGGGCCGCGGTCGAGCAGCAGGCCGAACTCGGCGAACAGCTGTTCCGTCGCTACGTCACCCGCCTGAGCGGCCGGAGCGGGAGCGCGTCGGCCGAGATACTCGAGACCGTGCGGACCTACCTGCGCGAACGCCGGTCGGTGGCGGCGGCCGCACGGGCGCTGTCGGTCCACGAAAACACGGTGCGTTACCGGCTGGAGCGATATCAGACGATCACCGGCGCCGACCTCGCCGACACCGACACCCTTGTCGAGGTCTGGTGGGCGCTGGAGTACGCCAGCATCCGGCCGGCGGCCCCGGACGCCTGAGAGCCAGCCTGGTTGACGGGCGGGCAGCACCATGGAAACCTTGTAACAAACAGTTGTTTGTATCGGAGGGCGACGATGATCGACGGAGCCGTCGTGGTGGATGCCGTGGTGCATCCCTACAACCTCGCGCCCGCGAACCAGAACCCCGCGGCCCGCAACCAGCTCGAGGCGGTCTACGCCGCGCACGTCCTCGCGACCGGCCAGAACCGTCCCGAGTACCTGCTCACCCATGACGAGTTCTTCTCCGACTTCCCCTTCGAGGCGATCGCCGACTCGCTGTTCGTCGAGAGCCCGGTCGACCTCGCGGTCATCCACGCGCTGCCCAACCTCGGGTTCGCCCGCGGCCACGTGACCGCGCCCGAACGCGCCGCCGCGTTCCGGGACCGCTACCCCGACCGGTTCCGGCTGTTCGCCACGGTCGACACCCCGATCACCGACGCCGCCATCACCCAGCTGGAACAGCAGGTCACCCGGTTCGGCGTCGACGGGCTGAAGCTGTATCCCGCCTTCTTCTACGACGATGTCGGCAGGGGCTGGCGGCTCGACGACGCCGACTACGCCACCCCGCTGCTGGAGGCCGCCCGCGACCTCGGCATCCGCAACGTCGCGGTGCACAAGGCGCTGTGGCTGCCACCCGCCCCGCGCAGCGCCTTCAGCCTCGACGACCTGGACCTCCCGCTGGAGCGGTTCCCCGACATCAGCTTCCACGTGGTGCACGCGGGCGCGGCCTTCCTCGAGGAGACCGCGACGCTGCTGCGCCGGCACCGCAACCTCTACGCGACCCTCGAGTCCGTGTTCGCCTACGTGGTGGTCAGACCGCTCGTGTTCGCCCGCATCCTCGGCACCCTGCTGCGGGCCTGCGGCGCCGACCAGCTGATGTTCGGCAGCGGCTCCAACCTGTCCCACCCGGCTCCGCTGCTGGCCGCGTTCGACGGTTACGAGCTGCCGGCCGACCTGGTCGCCGAGCACGGCTACCCCCAGCTGACCGCCGAGGACCGCCGCAAGATCCTCGGCGGGAACGCGCTGCGCCTGCTCGGCCTGGACGCCGCCACCGTCGCCAGCCGTGTCGCGGACGACGAGTTCGCCCGCGAGCGCCGGCGCGGCGCGGCCCGCCCCTGGGGCCAGCTGCGCACGGGCGCGACGGCGGTACGGGGATGAGCCACCGGGCAGGGCGCGCGCACCGTCGTCCCCGGAAGAACCGTCGTCCCCTGGAGAACCGTCGTCCCCGGAAGAACAGCCGTCCTCCGCGGAACGGCCGTCCGCGGAACGGGAACGGCGGCGCGGCGCGCGGCCGGCGGAGCGGATCGGGGAGCGCATGAACCGCACGGGGACGGCGGCACCCACCGAGGAGCGGGTCCGTGCGGCGCTGCGCTCGGTCCCCGAGCCGTGTGGCCTGCTCATGCGTACCCCGATCGACATCTGCGAGATGGGGCTGGTCGACGGGATCGAGTGCCGCGCGGGGAACGTCCGGGTGGTGCTCGTCCTGACCGACACCTCCTGTGTGCACCTCTCCGGCCTGAAGCGTTACATCACCGATGTCCTGACCGCGCTGCCCGGCGTCGAGTCCGTCGAGGTCACGGTGTCGACGACCCAGCTGTGGACGCCGGACCGCCGACAGCCGGCACCGGGCCACCGCACCCGTCCCGAGAACATGCCGGCCGGTGACGCGCCGCGCGCCGCCGGCCGGCACCGCCGCGGCCGGGAGGCCCCGTGATCCGCCCTGTGCGGGATCCGGGCTCGCGGAACGCCTCACTTGTGGGCGGGCGGCACCCCTGCTAATGTTGAACAAACAATTGTTTCAGAAAGAGTGAGAACGATGGCATATATCACCCCAGTACTGGACGACTACGCGAAGAAATACCAGAACATACGTCTCGAACGTAAAGACGGAATCTTAGAGCTGACCGTCCACAGCGAGGGCAAGAGCCTGGTGTGGACGTCCAATGCCCACGACGAGCTGGCCTACTGCTTCGCCGACGTCGCCTGCGATCCCGAGAACAAGGTCGTCATCATCACCGGCGCCGGCGACTCGTTCTGCTCGGAGATCGACTTCTCGAGTTTCGGCCTCTCGACCGCGATCGACTGGTCGCAGATAATCTTCGAGGGCCAGCGGCTGCTGAACAACCTGCTCGACATCGAGGTTCCGGTGATCGCCGCTATCAACGGCCCGGCCACCATCCACCCGGAGATACCGGTCCTGTCCGACATCACGATCGCCGCGGACACCACCACTTTCCGGGACTCCCCGCATTTCCCGTCCGGCATCGTCCCCGGGGACGGGGCACACGTGACATGGACGCACGTGCTCGGGCCGCAGCGCGGCCGCTACTTCCTGCTCACCGGCCAGGAGCTCGACGCCCACCAGGCGCTGGACTACGGCGTGGTCAACGAGGTGCTCCCGGCCGAGCAGGTCCTCCCCCGCGCGCGCGAGATCGCCGAGAACATCGCGGCCAAGCCGCCGCTGGCCCGCCGTTACACCCGGGTGGCGCTGACCCGCGAGCTCAAGCGGCTCATGCACGAACAACTCAGCCTGGGCCTCGTCCACGAGGCGCTCGCCGCGCTGTCGCTATGAGCAGCATGACGCTCTCCGGTTTCAACCGTCTCAGGCGGTACTTCGAGGACTTCGCCGTCGGGGACGCCGTGCGCACCCCCGGCCGCACCGTCGACATCGGGGACATCACCACCTTCGCCGGCCTGACCGGGGACCACTACCCGCTGCACGTCGACGAGGAGTACGGCCGCACCACCCGCTTCGGCGGCCGTATCGCGCACGGCCCGCTCACCTTCGGCTTCGCGGTGGGGCTCGTCGCGCTCTCGGGCTTCCTCGGCGAGGCGATCGTGGCCTTCCTGGAGTGCCAGCACCTGCGTGCGCTGGCGCCCGTGCGCCCGGGCGACACCCTCCGGGTGCACGCGGAGGTCGTCGAGAGCGAGGCCGGCGCCAACCCCGGATACGGGACGCTGCGCCTCGACTACAGCGTAGTCAACCAGAAGGACGAGGAGGTCATGCGGTTCCGCATGGTCCTGCTCGCCCGCCGCCGGCCACCCGTGGAGGACAACGGTGCCTGACAGTGATCCCGCTTCCGGTGCCGCCACGGCGAGCGCCCTGCCCGGCCGCGGCTCGCCGGAGGAGGCCGTCTTCATCGGCCTCGGCGAGCTGCCGTCCGGGCGCTACCCGGACCGCCCGTTCATGGGCCAGCTCGTGCACGCCGCGGTCGCCGCGGTCCGCGACGCCGGGCTCACCGTGCCCGACATCGACACCATCCTGCTGATCCCGTGCCTGCACTCCTTCGCGGACCAGGCCGATCTGATCTTCTCGCGGCTCGTCGAGGAGCTGGGGCTGCACGGGCGGGCCAAGAGCAGCTTCATGCTGCACTCCGGCGGCTCCACCAGCGACAACACGATCCGTTCCGCCGCGGGGCTGATCGCCAGCGGGCACGCGCGCAACGTCCTGGTCGTGCAGTCCGAGAAGTGGGGCTCCGCGCCGGTCGGCGAGATGATCGACATGCTCACCGCCAACGGCATCCCCCGCGAGTGGGAGAAGCTCTCCGGGCTGACGTTCAACGCCGTGGGAGCGCTCATCACATGCCGTTACATGGCCGCGAGCGGCTCCACCGCGGCGGACATGGCGTCGGTCTGCGTGGCGCTGCGCGAGTGGTCCCGGCTGAACCCCAACGCGATGTACAGGGACCGGACGCTCACCGTCGAGGAGATCCTGAACTCGAAGATGGTGACCGACCCGCTGCACGCGCTCGAGTGCCCCATGCTCGCCGACGGGGCCGTCGCGTTCGTCATGACCAGCGCCGGGAACGCCCGCCGCGCCGGCAGGGACGCCTGGGTGCGCATCGCCGGATCCGGCGGCTGCGTCTCCCACTACAGCATCGGCCAGGAGGCCGATCTCGCCGTGCTCGGCTGGGAGAAGGCCGGGGTGGACGCGTACGAGCAGGCCGGCTGGGGCCCCCAGGAGGCGGATCTCGCCGAGGTCTACGACTCCTACGCCGCGGTGCTCACCAGCGGTCTCGAAGGGCTCGGGCTCGCGCCGAAGCACGAGGCGGCCCGGATGTTCGCCAGCGGCGAGTTCTCACCGGGCGGGCGGCTGCCGGTCAACACCAACGGCGGGCTGCTGTCGGCCGGCCACACCGGGGTCGGCGGCGGCAGCGCACTGCTGGCGGAAGGAGTGCGCCAGCTGCTCGGCAGGGCAGACCCCTCCCGCCAGGTCGCCGGCGCCACCCGGGCGGTCTGCGGCGGCACCGGCGGGACCTACATGGACAGCCAGGTACTGCTGCTGGAGGGGGTGGCCCGGTGACCGACACCGGCATGGAAACGCTCACGGAGCCGTACTACGAGGCGCTGAAGCGCGGTGAGCTCGTCGTCCAGCACTGCAAGGCGTGCAATCGCAACATCATGTATCCCCGTCATCTCTGCCCGTTCTGTTACGAGACAGATCTGAGCTGGGTCCTGTCGTCCGGCCGGGGTGTGCTGCACAGCTACGCGGTACAGCGGCTGGGGCCGCCCAGCGGATTCGAGGACGACCTTCCCTACGCGGTCGGTGTCGTCAAGCTCGATGACGGTGTTCAGCTGCTCGGCCGGCTGTGGCCCGATCCCGACGGCGAGTGGAGCGGCTATTCCTGTGACGGCCGGGTCGAGTTCCACGGCGCGGACGCTGTCGAGATCGGGCGCCGTCCCGTTCCCTGGTTCCGCCGGGCCGGCTGAGAATCCGGGATTTCCGCCCGCCGCGGGCCGGCCCGTGGCGCTCCGGGAACCACGGGCCGGTATTCCGCCGGCACGGACGTCGGACAGAACCGGCGGGCCGACCGGCAATACCGACCGGCCCGCCGGCAATGCTGACCGGCCGGCCTGACCGGCAATACCGACCGGCAATACCGACCGGCAATGTTGACCGGCAATACCGACCGGCAATGCTGACCGGCAATGCTGACCGGCCTGACGGCAATGCTGACCGGCCGGCCTGACCGGCGAGGAAGGGTGCGCTCATCATGGGCAGGGTACAGGTCATCGGCGTCGGCATGATCCGCTTCGGGCGGGATGTGCGCCGCGGTGAGCGGGCCATGGTCGAGGAGGTCGTCGATCTCGCGCTGAAGGATGCGGGGATCACCGCGTCCGACGTGCAGCGCGTCTTCTCCGGCAACGCGGCCGCGGGCCTGGTGTCCGGGCAGGAGATGATCCGCGGGCAGGTGGCGCTGCAGGGCACCGGCCTGGCCGGGGTCCCCCTGGTCAACGTCGAGAACGCCTGCGCGTCCAGCAGTTCGGCGGCCGGTCTGGCGTTCGAGGCCGTCCTGTCCGGGCGCTGTGACGTGGCACTGGTCATCGGTGTCGAGAAGCTCTCGCACACCGAGAAGTCCCGGGCCTTCGACGCCCTGCGGGGGGCCACCGACGTCTCGGCCGTATCCCCCGCGGCGAACGGGCCGGCCACGAGCTCCGTGTTCGTCGACGTCTACGCCCAGGAGGCCCGGAAGTACCTGGCCGAGTACGGCGCGACGGCCGCCGATCTCGCCGCGGTCGCCGTCAAGAACCGTCGGCACGCCTCGCTCAACCCGCTGGCCCAGTTCCAGAAGCCGCAGACGGTCGAGGAGGTGCTGGCCGGGCGTGTGATCGTCGACCCGCTGACCCTGCCGATGTGCTCGCCGACGACGGACGGGGCCGCCGCCGCCGTACTGTGCTCGGAGAACTACGCCCAGCGGCTGGGCCAGGCCGGGTGTGCGGTACGCGCGACCCGTCTCGCCGCCGGTGCCGGGCCCGGCTCACAGCCGGTGGCCGCCGCCGCGGGCGCGGCGTTCGACGACGCCGGCCTCGGGCCCGACGACCTCGACGTGCTTGAGCTGCACGACGCCGCCGCGCCCGCGGAGATCCTCCAGTACGCCGACATCGGCCTGTGCGCCCCCGGCGAGGGGCACCTGCTCCTGCGCTCCGGCGCCACCGCCCTGGGCGGGCGGCTGCCGGTGAACGTCAGCGGGGGGCTGCTCAGCCGCGGGCATCCCATCGGGGCGACGGGCTGCGCGCAGCTCGTCGAGATCTACGACCAGCTCACCGGACGGGCCGGCGGCCGGCAGGTCGAGGGGGCCCGGGTGGGCATGGCCGTGAACGCCGGCGGCTGGCTGGCGGGTACCTACGCGGCCGCGGTCGCGACCATCCTTGAGAAGGTGGCCTGACGATGGGCAAGCGAGTCGATCTGGAGACCCTTTTCCACGAGCAGGTGGCCGACGGGGTCGTGCTGGTGACGCTCAACCGTCCGGACCGCGGCAACGGTGTCGTGCCGGAGCTCGTCCGCGACCTGCTGGCGGCGCTGACGGCGCTCGAGGCCGACCGCACGGTGCGCTGCCTGGTCCTCACCGGTGCCGGCCGGCAGTTCTCCGCCGGCGCCGACCTGAAGGCGATGCGGGAGTACATCGACCACCGGCTCGCCGTCGAGCAGGAGCCCTACAACGCCCGGGTGCTCTTCCCGGTCACCCAGCGGGTCGTCGCCTCGCGGCTGCCGACAATCGCGGCGATCAACGGCGGCGCCACCGCGGGCGGCCTCGATCTCGCCCTGGCCTGCGACCTGCGGATCGCCTCGACAGTGGCCAGGCTGGGCGAGACCTACATCAACATCGGGCTGCCGCCCGGCAACGGCGGGACGTGGTTCCTGCCCAGGCTCCTCGGCTCCGGCCTCGCGGCCGAGCTGGCCCTGACCGGCGAGCTGCTCGACGCCGCCCGCGCGCTCGAGATCGGGCTGGTCAACCGGGTGGTCGAGCCCGACGAGCTGATCCCGGCCGCCGTCGAGCTGGCCTCGAAGATCGCGGCGAAGTCCTGGCGGGCCGTCGAGGCGACCAAGCAGGCGCTGCGCTCGGCCTGGCAGGTCGATCTCGCCACCGCGATGACGACCAGCTACTGGAGCGTGGCGGCGCTGCACCACGGCCCCGACCTGTCCGAGGGCATCGACGCCTTCCTGCAGCGCCGCCCACCCGTCTTCAACCGCCCGGCCGGCCCCTGACGGAAACATCCGCGCCGGTTGCCCGCGCACACGGCGGGGCGGGGCGGGAGTATTCCGGACGGTCGCCGTGGGCGGCGGCGCCGGTTGCCCGCGCACACGGCGGGGCGGCCTGAAACTCCAGGTCATCCGCTGGGCGGAACAGCGGGGACCGGCTGCTGGACGGACCAGGCGGCGGGCAGCGCCAGGACCATCGTGAGCCCGCCGCCGGGGGTGTCGTCGGTGACGAGGGAGCCGCCCATGGCCTCGGCCAGGCCGCGGGAGAGGGCGAGGCCGAGCCCGACACCAGTGGTGTTGTCCCGGTCACCGAGGCGCTGGAACGGCTGGAAGACCCGGTCCCGGTTCTCCGCCGGGATACCGGGCCCACGGTCGATGACCCGCAGCTCGACCCTGTCCTCCAGCGCGCTCGCGGTGATGACGGGATGGGTCCCCGCCGGGGAGTGCCGCAGGGCGTTGGCGGCGAGGTTGACCACGATCCGCTCCAGCAGCGCGGGGTCGGCGTAGATGTCGGGCAGGCCGTCCGGCACCTGGATCTCCACCGTCCGGCCGGGTGCCCCGAGCTCGTCGAGGGCGTGCGGGACGACGTCGTCGAGACCGGTCTGGCGGGGGAAGACGCTGAGCACCCCGGCCTGCAGCCGGCTCATGTCCAGCAGGTTGTCGACGAGCCGGCTGAGCCGGTCCATGGACTCGTCGGCGGTGGCCAGCAGCTCCGCCTGCTCGTCCGGCGTCCAGACGACGTCCTGGCTGCGCAGGCTCGCGACGGCCGCCTTGGCCGAGGCCAGCGGTGAGCGCAGGTCGTGGCTGACCGCGGCCAGCAGGGCGGTGCGCACCCGGTCCGCCTCGGCCAGCGGCCCGGCCTCGGCGGCGGCTTCGGCGAGCCGGCGTTGCTCAAGGGCGAGCGCGGCCTGCACGGCGAACGCGGCGAGTATCCGGCGGTCCGCGGCCGGCAGTGGGCGTCCGCGTAACACCAGGGCGAGGTTGTCGCCGACCGGCACGTCCACGTCGCCCTCCTCGGGACGCGCGCACGGGTCGACGCCCACGCTGTGGACGGCACGCCAGCCCCGGCCGCCCGGGCGCGGCGGCCTGTCACCGTCCGTGGCGATGGCTGCCCGCGCGTCACCCGCTCCCCCGGTGCGCCGTACATCCTGCCCGTCCTGCCCGTCCTG
>NZ_CEVIVD010000019.1:0-1757 GCF_982290655.1 Protofrankia sp. CiP1_Cm_nod3 | reverse complement strand
TCCGCCCGGTCCGCTGTGCGCGCCGTGCCCGTTCTGCCCGCTCCGCGTGTCATGATCGCTCTGCTCGCTGTCATCCGTGCGCTCGAGGAGGGTCGCGGCCGTCATCCCGAAGGTCTCCCGGACCCGTTCGAGCAGGGCCGGCAGCGCGTCCTCACCGCGCAGGACGCTGCCGGCGAGCACGGACAGGGTGGCGGCCTCGGCGGAGGCCCGCACCGCCTGGGTGTACCGGCGGGCGGCGAGGTCGACCACCCTGCTGACCATGATTCCGACAAGGACGAAGGCGACCAGCGCGAAAGCGTTGTTGCGTTCCGCTATCGTCCAGCGGTGGTGGGCGGCGAAGAAGTAGTAGTTCAGCAGCAGGGAGCTGGCGACCGCGGTGAGCAGCGCCGGCCAGAACCCGCCCACCAGCGCGGTGACCACCACCGCCAGCAGGTAGACGAGGACGTCGGTGGTCACGTTGAGTGAGCCCCGGGAGTGCGCGAGCGCGACTGTCAGCAGCGGCAGGAGGACCGCGGCCATCGCGGTCGCGATCAGCCGGCGCCGGGGCCGCAGCCCGTGGGCGAGGCGCGGCAGGCGCCATCCCCGGCCGGCCTCCTCGTGGGTGACCATGTGGACGTCGATCGACCCGGACAGTTTCGTGGTGGTGACGCCGATCCCGGGGCTGAGCACCTGGGCGAAGCGTCCCCGCCGGCTGGCCCCGAGCACCAGCTGGGTGGCGTTCTCCGCGCGGGCGAAATCCAGCAGCGCGGCCGGGACGTCGTCGCCGATGACGTGGTGGTAGGTGCCGCCGAGGCTTTCCGCCAGCGCCCTGGCGGGCCAGCGCCCGGGGGTTCGCCCCGGTCAGCCCGTCGGAGCGGGCGACATGAACCGCAAGCAGGTCGGCGCCCTTGCTGCGGTCGGCGATCCGGACCGCCCGGCGGATCAGCGTGTCGCCCTCGGGCCCGCCGGTGAGGGCGACGACGACCCGCTCCCGAGTCTCCCAGGTGCCGGATATCCCGTGTTCGGCCCGGTACCGGTCAAGCTGCTCGTCGACCTTGTCAGCCACCCACAGTAACGCGATCTCCCGCAGCGCGGTGAGGTTACCCACCCGGAAGTAGTTCGACAGCGCCGCGTCGATCTTCTCCGGGGCGTAGATGTTGCCGTGGGCCATCCGCCGACGCAGCGCCTCCGGCGCCATGTCGACCAGTTCCACCTGGTCGGCCTGGCGGACGGCCTCGTCGGGCACCGTCTCCCGCTGCGCCACCCCGGTGATCGTCTCGACCACGTCGTTGAGCGACTCCATGTGCTGGATGTTGACGTTGGAGATGACGTCGACACCCGCGTCGAGGAGCTCCTGGACGTCCTGCCAGCGCTTCGCGTTGCGGCTGCCGGGGATGTTGGTGTGGGCGAGCTCGTCGACGACCGCGACCGCGGGCCGGCGCGCGAGCACGGCGTCGACGTCCATCTCGGTGAACGTCGAACCGCGGTAGGAGATCTCCCGACGCGGGACGACCTCCAGCCCGGCGAGCAGGGCGGCCGTCCGGGGACGGCCGTGGGTCTCGACGAAGCCGACGACCACGTCGGTGCCCCGGTCCCGCCGCCGGTGCGCCTCGTCGAGGGCGGCGAACGTCTTGCCCACGCCCGGCGCCGCACCGAGGTAGACCCGCAGGGTTCCCCGACTCACGACGTCCATCGTGCGCCGTTCCCGCCATCGTGGCCATACCCGTGCCCGGCCCGTACCGGCGGCGGGCGGGTGCCGGTACGGGCCGGGCACGGGT
>NZ_CEVIVD010000018.1:47710-56129 GCF_982290655.1 Protofrankia sp. CiP1_Cm_nod3 | reverse complement strand
CCCGGACCCGTGGCCTGCGCTACGAGCCGGCCACGTTGCGTTCGTCCGTGCTCACCTCGACGTTGTGCGGGGCCGCGGACGCGGCGGAAGCGGTCGCCACGATCGGGCGGGTTCCGCTGCTCGCCGGGATCCGCGGCGATCCTGATCGCCGGCTCGCGGTGGCGTCCTGGCTGCATGAGCTGCATCCGCCCGACACCGGCGACGGGGTGGGTGCGGCGTACTGGGCGGGGTTGACACCCGACCGGCTCGGGGAACACCTGGTCGCGGTTGATCTCGCCGCGGACCGTCCGGACCTGGCGGGCACGCTGCTGGCCGATGCCTCGCCCGGGCAGGCTGTCCAGGCGCTGACCGTGCTCATGCGCGCCCGGGCCCATCAGCCGCGCGCTGCCGGCGAGGTACACCGGCTTGTGCGCGCTCACCCCGGCCTGCTCGGTGCCGCGGCGCTGGTGGTGGCGCGGCAGGTCGATGACCCGTCGGTGCTGCTCGACGCCGTCGCCGATGTGGCGCCCCACCTCACCGTCGATCATGTTCGGCTGCTGGTGAGTGTGCCCCCGGAGCGCAGTCTGATCCTCGACGGTCTCGCCGTAAAGATCACCAATCGCGCTGTTGATCTTTTTCGGGAATGTGCCGTCGCCGATCCCGACGCCTTCCTGCCCAACCTGGCCACGTCGCTGAACAACCTGTCACTGCGGCTGGCTGATCTGGGGCGGCGGGAAGAGGCCCTGGCGGCTGAACAAGGACGAGATGCAATCCTCAGGAACGTCAACAGACGGGATAACGCTCCGCGGGGAGATGCCGGTACGGCAAGCGCACGTAGGCTGACGACGTGGCGCGACCGACTCCGCGATCGGAGACGGCGATGCGGATAACTCGTCGTGCCATCGCTGGGGACGGATGTAGCTGTTCGCCAGGACGCGGATGCGGGAGGCCGCCGAGGTGTCTCGGGCGAGGCGTGTGCTGGCGCGCTGCCTGGCCGAGTCACGCACGGTGGGCGGGGGCGAGGAGGACGGCGATGGCTGAGCGGGCGGACTGGGCGGAGCTGAGGGAACGGCGGATGGGCGAGCCGGGCGCGCGGGAGGCGTACCAGGCGGCCAGGCTGGCGTTCGAGCTGGGCCGGGCGGTGCGGGAGCTGCGCCTGCGGCGTGTCTGGAGCCAGGCTGAGCTGGCTCGGACGGCAGGCATGACCCAGTCGGCGGTGGCCCGGTTCGAGGCCGGCGGGACAGTACCCACACTCCCCGTGCTGGGTCGGCTGGCCGAGGCTCTCGACGCTGACCTCGACGTTCGCGTCACCCCGCGCTCCGCGGCGTAGGCGACAGCGGTGGCCACGGGATTCGCCGGGGACGTGGTCCCCGGCGTGCACGTCATCGTGGACGGTTACAACGTCACCAAGCGTGGGTACGGTTCGTTGACGTTGCAGGCGCAGCGCGCCCGGCTGCTGTCCGGGCTCGGCGCGCTGGCCGGCCGCGCGCCCGAGAGCGAGATCACGGTCGTGTTCGACGCGACCGCGGTCACCGCCAGGCCGGTCGGGGTGGCGGCGCCCCGCGGGGTGCGGGTGCTCTTCAGCCGCTCCGGCCAGCTGGCCGACGAGGAGATCGTCCGCCTGGTGCGGGCCGAGCCGGTGGGACGTCCCGTCGTCGTCGTCACCTCGGACCGCGAGGTGGCCGACACCAGCCGCCGCTCGGGCGCGCGCCCGGTCCCCTCCGCCGCCCTCCTGGCCCGCCTCGACCGCTCCTGACCGCCAGAGACGTCGTAAGTCATGATCGTCATAGCGATCCAGTATTGTTGATCGTATTGCTCGTGCTATACGATCGGATATATGAAAACGATGATCGATCTGGACGATGCCATGCTGGTGCTGGCTGCCAAAGAGCTGGGCACCACGACGAAGAAGGACACCGTCAACGCCGCGCTCGCGTTTGTGGCCAACCGCCGCCGCCGCATCGAGCAGTTGCTTGACGACCCGTATGCCCTCGGGGTCGGTCCGGACATCGCGGATCCGGAGATCATGCGGCAGGCTCGTCGGTGACCCTCCCGGTCGGTTCCGGCCAGCTCTATCTGATCGACACGTCGGCACACGCGCGGACCGGCCACCCGGCGGTCCGCAACGTCATCGCCGGGCTCATCGCCGACCGGGCCGCGGCCACCTGTGTGACTGTCGACCTGGAGGCCGGCTACTCCGGCCGTGACCTCATCGATGTACGTACGATCGCCGAGCGACGCAGGACTCTCTACGTGACGCTGCCGATCAGCGAGGCTGTCGCCGAGCGGGCACGTGATGTCCAGGTCCGGATGGCCGCCCGGGGCCACCACCGTGCCGCTGGAGTGATCGATCTGCTTACCGCCGCGGTGGCCGAACATCATCGTGCGGTCATCCTGCACTACGACGCCGACTTCGAGCACATCGCGGCCACCACCGGGCAGCCGCACGCGTGGATCGCACCACGCGGCACTCTCTCCTGACATTCAGCCTTTTAGGGGGCGTTCTACTCGTTGTCGCCGAGCCTCAGCTTGAGTTGATCTTTGGGGTGGTCGGTGGAGCGGGCTGGGGCAGGACGAACAAGCCGGTATCGGGCTCGGTGAGAACACCCCGTTCCACCAGCCGTTCCAACCGGGCTCGCATGCTCTCGACATGCCGGGGCCCAGCGTCCCCACTCAGCGTCCGGCACACCACCGCCTCGTCGTGTCGAACCCCGGGGGGCTGTATGGAATCACCGTTGACCGGCTGGGCCGCGACTATGTGACCTCAGCGCGCAACGCACGCCTCGTCGATATCTGCCAGTATGTGCGGTCCCCGAGTACCGGAGCGCGGGTTATCGAGGCCCTCGCGACCGGCATCCCCGCGGTCACGGAGGCACTCGCCACCCAGGGCCTCCCGCCGGCGCACTACGTTGACAACGGCATCCGATTCACCGTGGTCCTTCATCAGGCTCAGGCTCAGGCTCAGGCACGGCCGGTGCTCACCCACGTCGAACAGCGGGTCCTCGATGCCGTCAACAACGGCATCGAGACCGCCAACGACCTGGCCGCCGAGCTCGATGTAACCGCGCAGTATGTGCGCAAGATCCTCCGCGGCCTGCGCGAGCGCGGAATGATCACTCAGCAGGGCGGAAGGGGACGGCGCACCGTTTACCACCCTACGGGCCGTTCGGGATCTTAGCGGCCGGTAGGCGTCGGCGCTGGCAGTAGATCGGAGACAGCGTTCCCCGTCGGAGACAAGTCCGGCAACCGGCAGGGGTGGTACGAGGTGGCGGTCCCGCTCGCCGAGGCACGCCACGCCGAACATCTGGTAGCGCTGGAAGAGGGAGGCTGATCGACGATGAGCGGACGAACCGCCGCCGGCTGGCACACCTACGAGGACACCGGCGAACTGCTCGCTGAACTCGGCCTCGACGACGCCGACATGACCCGGGCACGTGAGGTCGCCGAAGATCACATCCGGGCGTGGCATCTCGCCCAGGTCCGTGCCGAGCAGGACCGCACCCAGTCCGACCTCGCCGCCGCGATGGGGGTCTCCCAGCCGCGCGTCTCCGCCCTCGAACGGGGCGAACTCGACAGCGTCACCATCTCTACCCTGCGTGCCTACGTCAGTGCCCTCGGCGGCAAGCTCCGCATCGTCGCTGACTTCGGCGATCGGGAGTACCGCCTGACCTGACGCCAACGACCGGTAGCGTGGCACAAAGGCCGGTAACCGTTGCCGACCTGGGACAGGTGACGGTTCGCGCGTCCGGCGGTCAAGCTGTCCGGTCTCGGCCGGCATGCCGGTCAACTTCAGAGGACGGCGGTGGCTGAGCGGGCGGACTGGGCGGAGCTGAGGGAACGGCGGATGGGCGAGCCGGGCGCGCGGGAGGCGTACCAGGCGGCCAGGCTGGCGTTCGAGCTGGGCCGAGCGGTGCGGGAGCTGCGCCTGCGGCGTGCCTGGAGCCAGGCTGAGCTGGCTCGGACGGCAGGTATGACCCAGTCGGCGGTGGCCCGGTTCGAGGCCGGCGGGACGGTACCCGCACTCCCCGTGCTGGGGCGGCTGGCCGAGGCTCTCGACGCTGACCTCGACGTTCGCGTCACCCCTCGTTCCGCGGCGTAGGCGACAGCGGTGGCCACGGGATTCGCCGGGGGCGTGGTCTCGCCAGGTTCACGGAACGTACGTTCGACGACATCGACATCGACATCGACATCGAGCCGTGCCACTGGCGGAAACATCCACCCAACTCGATGAGTGCAATCAATGCGCCTTCGCCGACAGCCAGCAGCGATCAAGGAAAGTGTGAAAGTCGAGCACGTGATGACAGCTTCCGCATCTACCACGCCGGTTGAGGCGTGCCGTGCAGATCTTCTTGTGTCGCCCGACGATTTCAAACGAGTCTGTCGCGTTCACCGGGTCCTTGGTTGGCAAGCATGATGTCTTGTATGCGGACCACCTTGACCATCGATGATGACGTCGCCCGGCTGATCGAGGAGGCTGTCCACCGCGAGCGTCGCCCCATGAAGCAGATCGTCAACGACGCGTTGTGGCGCGCCTTGGCGCCGCCCGATGCCAGACAGGAGCCATACCGTCTGACACCGCACGAGTCGGCTGTACGGCCGGGATTCGATCCGTCTGGTTTCAACCGGCTCGCCGACGAACTGGAGGACGAGTAGATCATGGATAATGTGCGGCAGCCTCGTGATCGTCCTCGACGTCAATCTGCTGCTTTGCACGGTCATCTCAGGCTTCCCGCAGCACTCGCGGGCGCACGCGTGGTGGGAACAGGCTGTCAACAGACCTGCCCGTGTTGGTCTGACCCAGCCTGACGCTGTCCGCTCAGGAGGCGGCAGACCTGCTGGGCATCTCGCGCACCACGCTGGTCCGGCTGTTGGAGAGCGGCGTCATTCCGTTCGAGAAACCGAGCCGCCACCGCGAGGTCCGGCTCGACGACCTGCTCGAATACCGCAGGCGTCAGCGCAACGCGGCCGTAGATCACCTGAAAGCACCCAGGGTGCCTACCGGCCCGTAGGCGCGCCAGCGGCGCACATCGCACAGGGTGTCGTCCATTGTCTTCCGGTAGTTATTTTGTTAACTGTGCCGCGTCTGGCGGATTCGTGGCCGCATGGGTGGCGCCCAGGTGCCGTTCGCGGTCTTGTCGCCACCACCAGCGGTTCCTGTCTGGTGATCCGAGCGGCCACGCGGCGGCGAAGCGGACAAGGCCCAGTTCGTCGAGCTGGGCATCGCCGTGGTCTCGAGTCTGTTCGACGAGGTCCTCTATGCCAGCCTTCGACAGTTCCGGCTACGGAAAGTCGTGTCTACCTCCCCACTTCTGTGGTGTGCCATCTAGCAGAACCCCCTACCTTCTGTGGTGAGACAAGGGCGAAAACCCCTACCTTCTGTGGTGCCGGCAGGTAGCCGCGGTCCATGCGAGACGACGAGCTGCGCCGCGTCCTCGCCGATGCGAACCCGTGGTGGGCAAGCGCGGCAGCCGGTACGGACCCGACGGCGTGGGCTCGCGCCAACCGCGTCCTGCGCGGCCGGGCCGGTTCCGGGGCCGGGCACCGCATCCGCCAGCTCCTCCCGATGGGTTTCCGTGACTACCTCACCGCCACCCACCCCCGGCTGCCTCTCCCACCGGTCAGCCATCCCGGTGAGCTCGACAGCACATCGGCGGCCGGCGCGCTGTCCGCCCTCGCGTTCAGCGTCGACGACTTCGACCTCGCCTGGCAGGACTACCTGACCTGCGGCGGTTTCCCCCGCGCGGTCGCCGAGCACCACCGCGCCGGCGCCGTCAGCCCCACCTACCTGCGCGACCTGCTCGCCTGGCTGCGCGCGGACGTCGATCCAGAGGCGTCCACCGACTCCGTCCCGCTCCTGCTCACCGGAATCGCCGCGCGCATGACCAGCCCGCTGAACCTCACCGCCACCGCCGCCGAACTCGGCTACCCCAACCGCGACCTGTTCGAACGCCGCATCATCCGCCTGGTCAACTCACACGCCGCCCTGCGCTGCCGCCAGCGCACCGACGACGGCCGGGCCGTCGCCGGGACCCGGCACAAGCTGTATCTCACCGACCCGCTCCTCGCCTGGCTGCCGGCACTGACCAGCCCCGGCCTGCCCCGCCCGGAGTTCCCCGCACTGAGCGAGATGGCCCTCGCCGTCGCCCTCGCCCGTGCCGTCGACCAGCACGACGAAGGACGCTGGATCGCCGACGACACCATCGGCTATGCCCGCACCGGCTCCGGTGGCGAGATCGACCTCAGCCCTGTCCGTATCCCCGGCACCGCCGGCCCCATGGCGACCACCCCCATCGAATCCAAGTGGATCGACACCGGCTGGCGCGCCGAAGCCCGCCGCATCGACGCCAGGTACGGCCACGGCATCCTCGCCACCAAATCCATCCTCGACCTCGACCACCCGGTCAGGGCCGTCCCGGCGCCCATGCTCGCCAGCCTCCTCGGCTGAGGCCGGGTGGTACTTCAGGCGACGGCCTTCGGCGAGCGCCTGCTGACGGCACGCGGCAGTCCACGCACAGCCTGATGACCGTTCTGACGCAACGTCAGGCGAAGAGCTCGACAGCGCATGTGGCCGCGCCGCTGCGCGCGATGCGGGCGTCGCTGGTGATCAGGGGAAGTCCCAGCGCCTCGGCGAGGGCCACGTACTGCGCGTCGTACGCGCTGAGGTTGTGATGCAGTTCGCGGACCCGCCGCCAGAGGATCAGTGTCTCGTGCCGCACGAGCGGCAGTATCTGGTAATCGGCGACGGCCTTCGTCGTCTCTCGTTCGGTGATCTTGTTGCCTCGAAGCATCCCGAACAGCGCCGAGACCACTTCGTAGTCGAGCAGGCCAGGTGCCGCGAGCGACTCGAGGCTGGCGAGCCGGCGGCGTACGGCGGCTCCACCCGCACCCTGGTCTGTCAGCGTCCGTACCAGCGCCGAACAGTCGATCACGGCCGCTACATCGCTCAACGGCGTTGCCTGCCGTCGTCGATCGCGGCAAGGATGTCCGAGGTGCTGACGTCGGACCGTGTCTCGCGGTCGAGGCGGGTCATCATGTCCGCCAGGGACGGCGTCCGTGCGTCGCGCGTGACCAGGTCGAGCAGGTACGTCTGTAGGCTGCGTCCCCCCTTCGCTGCCTTGATTTTCAACGCTTCGAGGGTGGACTCGGAGACGTCGCGGATAGTGATCGCAGTCATGCCTGCATTTTACCTACAGTGCCTGCGATACGCCATCGAGATCGTTAGTGGCGGACGAAGAGCGTGTCCGAGATCGTTCCATCCGTGGGCAATGATCGTTGAGGACCGGTCCGGCTACCCGGGACGGCGGCGTTACGCTGGCTCGGGAGGATCAGGCCGTCGGGTCGCCTGGAGGAGGTGTGCCATCGCCACGGAGATGATTGCTCCCGCCTGGATGCACCAGCAGATCACGGTGGAGCAGTACGACTCCTGGTCCGAGGAGCAGTGCGCGGGCATCGAGATCGTGGACGGGACGGTCGTCGTGAGCCCTCGTGCGTCCAAGCGCCACAACCGGCTGGTCAAGATTCTTGCGGTCGCGCTGGAGGCAGCTGCCGGGCCGGGCTGGAACGCGGATTTCGGCTTCGATGTTCGGCTACAGGAGGTGCCGCTGACGAACCGGCGCCCGGACGTCGTCGTGTACCGCGCCGACACGATCGACATCATGCCGGCCCGTTCCGAGCACATCCTGCTTGTCGTCGAGGTCGTCTCACCGGGCTCGGAGACGACCGACCGGGTCGTCAAGGCCGAGCAGTACGCACGGGCCGGGATCTCGTACTACTGGCGGGTCGAGCAGCCCCCCGCGGGCGTCCCGGTCGTCCGCACCTACGTCATCGATCCGGCGACCAGGGCATACCGTGACGATGAGGTCTTCACGGGTGTCGTTGACGCCGTCGCGCCTTTCCCCGTCAAGATCGACCTTGCTCGGCTGTAGCGGCGTCAAGCCTGGGCTTTCTGGTGGGGTCAGGGGCTGGGTGGCCAGGTCTCGTTCTTCGTCCGGGCTGTGCTGGGTTCTCCTGCTGGTCCCGGCATCCTTCCTCTGGCGGCCTCGGCATCATTCCTGATTCATGCTTTCGGTCTGGTCGTCGCGCTGTCCGGTGGACCGCTGGGGGTGTCGGGGCGGAAAAGTTGTCGGACCTGGTGCCTACGGTGGGTCCCGACGCGATCGCGTCACCCGTGGCGGTCATGTCATGACCGTTCGGGTCGGCTCGAGGCGGCCGGTTCCGGCCGGGGAGGCGGAGACGATGCTGATCGACTGTGGCACCTGCGTGGTGCGCGGGGCCGCGTGTGGGGACTGCGTGGTGCGTGTTCTGCTGGAGCCCGCCGGCGGTGTCGTCGACTGGGACGACAACGAGCAGCGGGCCGTGGACGCTCTCGCCGCCGGTGGCCTGATCCCACGCTCCCGGTTCGTCCCCCCGGTGGCGTCCGCGACGCCCAGGAAGGCCAGGG
>NZ_CEVIVD010000018.1:29021-47615 GCF_982290655.1 Protofrankia sp. CiP1_Cm_nod3 | reverse complement strand
GAGCGCGGCGCCGGTGCCGATGGCGCAGGTGCTGCCGTTGCCCCGTCCCGTGAACGGCCCCCGTGAACGCGCCCGCCGGACCGGTTAGCCCACATCCTTCCCCCGCGGCGGCGCGTCACGGCCGGGCCGGCCGGGTGAGCCGGGCCGGGCGGTGGCTCCGGCGGCGCGTGCTGGTGGTGATGGTGGCTGTCTGCGTGGCGGCCGCCGTCGGGATGGTGCCAGCTGTCACCGGCCAGGCAGGTCAGGAGCGTGACGGTCAGGCAGTTGCCGGTCGGGGAAATGCCGTTCTCGGGGACGCGGCGGGTGCGGCCCGGCCACAGCCCGTGCCGCGCCCGGCCGGTCGGGGCCTGGCTGGGCAGGGGGCGGCTGGGCAGCCGGCCGGGCGTTTGCTGGTCGTCGGGGGCGCGCCGTCGTCGCGGCTGGACCAGGTGCGCCGTGACGCCGACGAGGCGCTGCGTTATGTGCGCGGTGTCTGGGACGGGCCGTGGGCCGACCGGGTCGTGGTGGAGGTTCCCGCGGACGGCGCAGGCTTCCGTGCCGCGTCGGGGCGGGCAGGCGGTGAGGCCGCGGTCGCGGTGCTCCCGTGGAAGGCCGGGGGAGCCGGTGCTCCCGGGCCGTCGTCCGATGGCATCGGGGGCGGTGCTCCGCCGCCGGGGTGCCCATCGGGTGGATGCCCTTCCGGAGCGTTGCCCGATGGCGGCACCGGCAGTGGTACCAGTAGTGGCACCGGAGGTGGTATCAGTAGTGGTACCGGCAGTGGCGTCGGCAGTGGCACCGGCCATGGTGCCGGCGGCGGGAGCGGGGATGACGGGCCGGGTGCTGGTCGTGTGATCGTCGATCCGGAGGTCTACGACCGGCTGAGCGCCGAGGGGCGGCAGGTGGTGCTGCGGCACGAGTTCACCCACCTGGCCAGCGCGGACGTGACCGGGGCGGGCACCCCGACGTGGCTGGTGGAGGGGCTCGCCGAGACCGTGGGCCACGCCGGGGTACGGCTGGCGGTGGCCCGGGCGGCCACGGAACTGGCCGCCGAGGTACGCGCGGGCCGGCTACCGGACGCGCTGCCCGACGACGCGGCGTTCTCCGCGACGGACGGGAGCGTCCCCGTCCGCTACCAGCAGGCGTGGCTGGCCTGCCGGCTGATCGCGGACCGGGCCGGCCTGGACGGGCTGGTCAGGTTCTACCGGCAGGCCGGGACCGGCGCCGGCGACCCGCAGGCGCGGCTGGCCGATGCGCTGCGGGCGGTCCTGGGCGTCACCGAGGCCGATTTCGTCGCACAGTGGAGATCATATATGGACGTACAGTTACGCCCCTGACCGCTTGCGGTCGCTGGGGGAGCCGTCCCGCTCCGGTCGGGATGTCTCCTGTCACGGGCTGCCTGCCGTCGGGGCGTTCTGGCGGGATGCTGGAGGATGGCCCGATGCGGGTGCTGGTCGTAAGCAATGACTTTCCGCCGCGTCCCGGTGGGATTCAGGCATATGTGTACAACTTCGCCAGCCGGTTACCCGCCGCGGAGGTGATCGTCTACGCTCCCGCGTGGCGGGGCGCGGGCGCGTTCGACGCGGCCGCGCCGTTCCCCGTGGTGCGGCATCCGACGACCCTGATGCTGCCCGTCCCGGACGTGCAGCGCCGGGCCCGGGCGATCGCCCGTTCGGAGAAGTGCGACGTCGTCTGGTTCGGGGCGGCCGCGCCGCTGGGCCTGCTCGCGGCCGGCCTGCGCCGCGACCCGGGGGTGGACCGGATCGTCGCGAGCACGCACGGTCACGAGGTGGGCTGGGCGGTGCTGCCGGGCCCGCGGCAGGTGCTGCGCCGCATCGGGCGGACGGTCGACGCCGTCACCTACCTGACCGACTACACCAGGACGCGGCTCGCGCCGGCCCTCGGCCACCGGCCGGCCCTCGCCCGGCTGCCCGGCGGCGTCGACACCGGGTTCTTCCGGCCGGGTGTGGGACGCGACGACATCCGCCGGCGGCACGGCCTCGCCGACCGTCCGGTCGTGGTGTGCGTGAGCAGGCTGGTCGAGCGCAAGGGGCAGGACATGCTGATCAGGGCACTGCCGGCCTGGCGCCGCCGGGCGCCCGGGACGGCGCTGCTGCTCGTCGGCGGGGGCCCGCACCGGCCGGCGCTGCAACGGCTGGCCCGGGACGCCGGGGTGGCCGAGCACGTGGTGATGACCGGTTCGGTCCCCTGGGAGGAACTGCCCGCCCACTACGCCGCCGGTGACGTCTTCGCGATGCCGTGCCGGACGCGGCGGGCGGGCCTGGAGGTCGAAGGCCTCGGGATCGTCTACCTGGAGGCGTCGGCCACGGGGCTGCCGGTCGTCGCCGGGCGCAGCGGCGGGGCGCCGGACGCGGTGCTCGACGGCCGGACCGGGACCGTCGTCGACGGCGGCGACCCGCGGGCGGTGACCGATGCCGTCGGCGCACTGCTGGCCGATCCCGACCGGGCCCGGGCCATGGGCGCGGCCGGCCGCGCCTGGGTCGAGGAGGCCTGGCGCTGGGACGTCCTCGCGGCCCGGCTGCGCGACCTGCTGCTCCCGGACGCCGCCCAGGCGTGATCCGGCAGGCATGACCACGACAGGCCTGACCGCGCCAGGTCTGATTACCGACAGGCATGTTTTATGTCGTGGCCCGCACGCCGTGTCACGCTCCTCGTGGTCCGGCCGACGCGCCGGCCGCGCGCGCCGGCCGCCGCGGCCGTGTCCCGCCCAGCGGCGCCCGCCGTCTGACATGATCCCGGACGTGAGTCCCTCGCCCGTGCAGATCGATCTGGTCGACGAGGTCTTCCTGGCCGTCGACCCGGCTGTGGTGTCCACGGCCGTCCACGACCCGGCATGGTGGCGCGCGCTGTGGCCGGATCTCGAGCTCACCGTCTTCCAGGACCGGGGTGCCGAGGGGCTGCGCTTCACGGTGACCGGCGCGCTGGTCGGGACCAGCGAGATCTGGCTCGAGCCGTGGGGCGACGGGGCCGTCGCGCACGTCTTCCTGCGGGCGGACGCCACCCACCGGGGACGGCCGGCCGAGGCCCGCCGGCTGCGTCCACGCGCCGCGACACGGTGGGCGCGCCGCCGCTCGCTGCACACCAAGCGCCAGCTCAACGTGCTCAAGGATGTCCTTGAGGCGGGCCGCGCGCCCGGCGAGCCGGCGGTGGCGCCTCCACCGCAGCCCACGGCATCCACCGGGCCCACTTCCACCGAGCCTGCTTCTACTGGGCCTGAGGCCAGCGTGGGCGCAGCGGGACCCGCCGGGCAGCCCGGGCGGTTCGCGGCACCCGGCACGCAGGCCGCGGAACCGGCGGAACTCGCCGGGCAGCCCACGGACGCCACGAGAGCCGCGGTGCCTACCGTGGAACTCGTGGAATCCGCGGCACCGGTCATACACCCCGTGAAACCGGCGGAACCCGCGGGGCCCGCCGTGCCACGGGCACCATCCGCCGATTCCCCGGGACGGCCGGTATCCCGTTGAGCCGGGCGGGGGGCTGCGTACGGCGGGTTTTTCGGGCGGGGTGACCGTAGGCTTGGCCGGTATGAGGGTCCATGTGGTCAGTGATGTTCATGGCCGCGCAGACGCGCTTGCCGCCGCCGGGCAGGGGGCCGACGCCCTCATCTGTCTCGGGGACCTTCTTCTCTACGTGGACTACCGGGACCACAGCCGTGGGATCATGGGCGACCTGTTCGGCCCGGAGGCGGTCGGGAAAATGATTCGGCTGCGGACCGAGCAGCGTTTCGACGAAGCCCGTGAATGGTCCCACGGGTTGTGGGCCACCTTGGGTGACGACCGCCAGGCGATCATCGAGCGGGCGATCCGCCGGCAGTACGAACAGTTGTTCGCAGCCTTTCCCACGCCGACTTTCCTGACCTATGGCAACGTCGATCTCCCACATCTCTACCTGGACTATCTGCGGGACGGCGTCACGCTGCTCGACGGCGAGACGACCGAGATCGGCGGGCTGCGGTTCGGTTTCGTCGGCGGAGGTTTACGCACCCCCATGCGCACCCCGTACGAGATCGACGACGAGACCTATGCCGCGAAGGTCGCGGCGGTCGGGGCGGTGGACGTCCTGTGCTGTCACATCCCGCCGCACCTGCCCGAGCTCGTGTACGACACGGTGGCCCGGCGTTACGAACGGGGCAGTGTCGCGGTGCTGGAGGCCATTCACGACGTGAAGCCTCGCTACGTGTTGTTCGGACATGTTCACCAGCCGTATCGTGATGTGCTCGACATCGGGTCGACGCGCTGCGTCAACGTCGGACATTTCAATGCCCGGGGAACGCCTTTCGTACTCGAGTGGTAGGCGGCCCGCCGTGGGTGCTCGCGTGGTGGGCGGCCTGGCCGCAGGCGCTGGTAGCCCGGGTATCGGGCTGTGCTGTCGGCGGCCCGTCGACGGTCTCCCGGCGATTTGTCGGTGTTCCACGGATGCTCCACGGATGCTCCACAGACGGTCTACTGATGGCCCGCGGATGACGTGCGGATGTCCTGTGGACGACTCGCCAGCCACGGACGCGCCCGCCGTGTCCGTGCCTGGTCCGGTAGCCTCGTCGACTGGTCAGGATGATTATCCTGACGTGTGGAGAGATCCTGGATGCCTCAGTAGCCAGGATGTAACCGGGATGCCAGCAGTGTCGGGTATGCCCGGGCGAGTTGTGGAGGCAGTGTCACCAATGGCGGAGCACGCCCGAGCCAGTACCACGATCAATGCCAAGCCCGCGGCTGTGATGGCGGCGATTGCTGATATAAGCGCATATTCGACCTGGTCAGGGCCGGTGGAACGGGCCGAGGTCGTCGTGCCCGGCCCGGACGGCCGTCCTCGACGGGCCCGTTTCCTGGTCAACGCCGTGGTGGCGAAGGAGGAATTCGTCACCGAGTACACCTGGTGCGGTGACGACTCGGTGAGCTGGACTCTCGTCGAGGGGAAAAACCTGGTCGCGCAGAACGGCAGCTACGTTCTGCGCGACCTCGGTGACGGCCGGACCGAGGTCACCTACGACCTCACCGTCGAGCTGAAGGTCAAGATTCCGAGCCTGATCCGGCGCAAGGTACAAAGCGGTGTCGTCGACGCCGCGCTGAGGGATCTCAAGAAACACCTCGAGAGCTGACCACGCGTGCGATGCGTGCTCTTCGCGGGCAAAGGGGGCGTCGGGACGACCACGGTCGCCGCGGCCACGGCCACGCTGGCCGCCCAGCGTGGTAACCGGACGCTGGTGATGTCCGCGGACCCGGCGGGAGGCCTCGCGGCGGTTCTCGACCATCCGCTGGACACGGCCCCCGTTGAGATCGAAGCCGGCCTGTTCGCCCAGCGTGTGGACACCCAGCGTGCCTTCGAGGACCGCTGGTGGACGATACAGGCCGCCCTGGGCCGGCTGTGGGAGGTCACCGGAGCGGACCCGATCGAGCCCGGTGAACTGACGGTGCTGCCCGGCGCCGGGGAGGTGCTGGCCCTGCTGCACCTGCTCGACCAGATCAGGTCCGGGGACTACGACGTCGTCGTGGTCGACGCCGGCCCGATCGCCCGCTTACTGCGCCTGCTGACCCTGCCGGAGACACTGCTGTGGTACCTGCGCCGGGTCGTTCCGATCGACGGCCGGCTCGCCCACCTGCTGCGCGGCAGCCCGTGGCGGCTGGGCCGTCCCACCTGGCCGGACGCCGTGGCCGGGCCGCTCGCCGGGGCCGCCGCGCGGCTTCAGCAGATCATGGACGAGGTCCGTGACGTCCTGTCCGACCCGTCGCGCTCCAGCGTGCGGCTCGTACTGACCCCCGAGACCGTCGTGGCCTCCCGGACCAGGGCCGCGGTGGGCGCGCTGGCGCTGTACGGGTTCGGGGTGGACGCCATGGTGGCCAACCGGGTGCACGTCGCCACCGGGGGAGATGCCTGGCGGGCCGGCTGGGCGGCCGCCCACCGTGAGCAGTTAGCGGCCGTCGAGCGCTCCTTCGCGCCGATCCCGGTCCTGCGCGCGGCCTACCGGGCCGGTGAGCCGGTCGGCCTGGAAGAGCTCGCGGCCTTTGCCGCGGGCACCTACTCGGCCCTCGACCCGGTCGCCGTCCTCGGCGGTGGCGGGTGGGCCGGGATCGGCCCGCTGCGGGTCGAGCGGGCCGGGAACGGCTTCTCGATCTCGATCGCCCTGCCGTTCGTGGAGCGTTCCGAGATCGCTCTCGCCCGCGTCGGCGCGGACGAGCTGATGGTCTCGGTCGGGTCGCAGCGGCGGATGCTCACCCTGCCATCCGCGCTGCGCCGGTGCGACGTCACCGGCGCGGTGCTGCGCGACGATCGGCTGGTGGTCTCCTTCGTGCCGGACCCGGACCTGTGGGTCCGTACATGACCATGCCAGCGCCGGGCCCGCTCGCCCAGGAGGCCGCCCTGCTCGCCGCGGCCGTGCGTGACCTGCTGCTGACGAACCCGGCGGCCCAGGCCCACGCCACCCACACCGGCGGCCACGCCACCCACACTGAAGGTAACGCCACACACGCCAGCGGTCACATCGGCCACGCCGGCGGCCACACCGGCCACACCGGCCACACCGACGGCCACGCCGGTCACAGCGGCTATGCCACCCATACCGGCTACACCGGTCACAACGGCCGTCCTGGTGACGACACCCACGTCGGCAATAACGATCATATCGGTCATGCCGGGGCTGCCGGCCCCGGCTGGACGGGATCCGGGCGCCGCGCCGCCGCACCGCCCGGCGGGGCCGGTGACGCGGGCGGCGGTGCCGGCTGCGACTGCGGCCTGCGCCCGGAGGGCCATCACAACGCCCGTCCGGACGCCGCGGCGATGACCATGTGCCAGGTGTGTCCGCTCTGCCGGGTGGTCAACACCCTGGCCGCGGGCCGGCCGGAGGTGGCCGGGCATCTGTTCGCCGCGGCCACCGCGCTGGCCGCGGCGGTGCGGGCGGTCCTCGCCGGCCGTCCGGACGCCGGCACGGACAGCGCCGCTACGGCCGGTACCGGCCCCGTCGAGGACACTGCTGTGAGGGGATGGCCAACCGAGCGGCCGGGGCCTGGGCCGCGTGTTCAGAGGATCGATGTCGAGTGACCATCACAACGTCGTCGGACAGGGACAGCGCGCGCCCCGATCTGGTGATCGGCGTGGACGTCGGTGGCACGAAGGTCGCCGCCGGCGTCGTCGACGGGTCCGGGACGGTCCTGTCGTCGCTGCGGCGGCCGACGCCGAGCCAGCAGCCGGCGGCGGTGGCCGATCTGATCGGCGAGGTGGTCGACGAGCTGCGGGCGGCCGTGGCGCCGCGGCCGGTGCAGGCGGTCGGCATCGGGGCGGCGGGCCTGATCGACCGTGACCGCTCGCGGGTGCTGTTCGCGCCGAACCTCGCCTGGCGTGACGAGCCGCTACGGGACGAGGTCAGTGCTCGCACCGGCCTGCCGGTCGTCGTGGAGAACGACGCGAACGCGATGGCCTGGGGGGAGTACCGCTTCGGTGCCGGCCGCGGCGAGCCGGACCTGGTGTGCGTGACGGTGGGGACCGGCGTCGGCGGCGGGATCGTGCTCGACGGCCGGCTGTACCGGGGGCGGTTCGGGCTCGGTGGGGAGATCGGGCACATGCAGCTGGTGGCCGGCGGCCGTCTGTGCGGGTGCGGGAACAGGGGCTGCCTGGAGGCGTACGGCAGCGGCAACGCGCTGGTGGCCAAGGCCCGTGAGCTGGTCACGACCTCGCCGGCGGCGGGCCGGCGCCTGCTGGAGCTCGCCGGCGGCGAGGTGGGCGTTCTTCGCGGCCCGTCGGTCACCGAGGCGGCCCTGGAGGGCGATCCGCTCGCGGTGAAGTGCTTCGAGGACGTCGGTACCTGGCTGGGCCGGGCGATGGCCAGCCTGGCCTCGATCCTCGATCCCGGCCTCTTCGTGCTCGGCGGCGGGGTGGCGGAGGCTGGTGATCTTCTTCTCGCCCCGGCCCGCGCGGAGTTCGCCAACAGCCTGTCGGCCCGCCGGCACCGTCCCGAGGCGCGGATCGTCACCGCCCAGCTCGCCGCGCGGGGCGGCATCATCGGCGCCGCCGACCTGGCCCGTAGCTGACCGGGCTGACCGTGCCGGTCGGGCCGTGGCCGAGCGGGCCGGCCGGGCCAGCGGGGCCAGCGGGGTCAGCGAGTGGTGTCCGGACGGTAGTCGGCGACCAGCTCCTGGGCCAGCTGCTCCAGGAACAGCCCGGCGTCCGTGACCACGCCGACCGCCTGGGAGAACCCGCGGTCGGCGATCCTGCTGACGCTGCTGGGGTCGATGTCCACACAGGCCACCGGGATGGACGCCGGCAGGATGTTGCCCGTGGCCACCGAGTGCAGCATCGAGGCGACCATGAGCGCGAGCCCGATCCCGCGCAGGGCGTCGCGCATGGCCCGCTGGCCGGCCAGCACGTCGGTGTGGACGTCCGGCAGCGGGCCGTCGTCACGCACCGAGCCGACCAGGACGAACTTCTTGCCCGCCTTGACGATGGCATGCATGATCCCGCTGGTCAGGATGCCGTCGTCGACGGCGGCGACGATGGATCCGGCGCGCCGGATCGTGTTGATCGCCCGGATGTACTGCTCGTGCCCGCGCTCGGCCCCCTTGCCGCGGCTCGGCTCGTTGCCGAACGCCGCCCCGTACAGGGCCGCCTCGATGTCGATGGCGGCGAAGGCGTTGCCGGAGAAGAGCACGTCGACGTAGCCGGCCTCGATCAGCGCGACCATGGCCGGGGTGGCCCCGGACTGCACGACGGCGGGCCCGGCCACCCACAGCACCCCGAAGCCCTCCGCCTTGAGCTCACGGATCTGGCGGGCGATCGCGCGGACCAGCACGGCCTGCCGCTGCGGCGCCAGCAGCGTGGTGGACGACGAGACGGACTGCGACGACAGGGCCTGGAAGGTGCCGTACAGCCGGGTCGAGTGGTCGGTCACCGGCAGCACGGCCTTCACCCCGGACACGCCGCACACGATCATGTCGCCGGCCCGGACCTCGGAGACCGGGACGGTGCGCACCCGCCCGTCGCAGACGACGAGGCCGCAGTCCATCTCGGGATGTTCCACCGGCACCCACTGGCCGCCGAGGCGGACCACGGTTTCCAGGTTGGTGGTCGAGTAGAAGTCGGGCGGGAAGACCCCGTCACGGTCGGCCGCCCGCAGCAGCACCGTGCCCGGCTCCACGCTGTTGACGCCGTACGCCTTGATCCTCATGAGGATGCGGGTCAGCTGCTCCGCCGAGTCGGCCCCGACGACGATCGTCGCGTGCGACTCGTCGTCATGGGTCGTGCCGAGATCGATGCTCCTGATCTCGTAGTCGCCCCCGTAGCTGAGAACGTCGTCGAGTACCCGGGCGAGAATGCCGGTGTCCATCAGGTGACCGTGTATCTCGACCTTCTCGTGGAACTCCACGCAGCCGCCCCTTCCGTGCCCTGACGCGGGTGCCCGGTCCGCCTGCCGGCGGACCGGGATCAGACGACCGCACCGTCGTCACCGTCCGCTGAGTCGGTGGGCGGCCGATCCGCCATTCGGAACACCAGTGTGGCGACTCCGCCCAGCACAAGCATGACTCCTCCGACGTCGTAGGGCCTGCCATGGTCGATCCCGGCAATCGTGGGGACCAACAGGATCGCGACGCCGACGGCAATAGAGCACAACGCCCACCGGGTAGTGGGTTTCATGCGGGGTGCCGGCAGTGGGGGCGGTGGGTCGTAGTGGTCGGACAGGTCATTGGACGGGTCACCGGAGGGGTCATCAGGGTCGTCGTAGCCGCCGGCATCATTCGGGACGCCCGGCGGATCGACGTCCGGCCGTTCACCGGCCGGGCCGGTGGTCGCGCTGTCGTCCACGGGAAGGAAAATATGATCTTTTTGCCGGTCCGGGTCGAGCGGTAAGCGCCAGACCGGGCGCACGGCCACGCCCGGAGGCTCCGTGCGCGTCGTGACGTCCTCGCTGGACGGCCAGGTCCGTTCTACGGGCTCGGCGTTGAAACGGGCCACGAGCGAGGCGAAGACCGCGTCCTGGTCCGTCTCCTGGCCCGTGTCCCGCGCCGTGGGCGCACCGCCGCCGCCGTCCCCGTCGGGGCTGCCCGCCGCCGGTGGCCCGGCGATGGCTGCGTCCTCCTTCGGCCGCTCCTTCGGCCTGCCGTCTCCGGACGGCGGATCGCCGCGGCGTGTCCCACGGTGGCCGGTGGGGCCGGGCGCGCCGGCGCCACTCGCTTCGGCGCCGGGCGGGCTGGCCTGCGGCGGCTGTCCGCACGCCGGGCCGCCGGCGGCTCCGCCCGCGTCCGGCGGCGGGCCACCGGCAGGTGGTGGCAGGTCAGGCACGACTCACCCCGATCACCCCGAGACAACCGTGTGCGTGTCGACGAACTGAAGGCTTCCCTCGAAAATTGTGTGTCTGTCGTTGTCGAGAGTCGCGACGTGGTAGCTGTTCTCCAGGATGCGCTCGGAGACGGTGGACGACGTCGCGCCCGCCAGCAGGATCCGTCCGGAGGTGGCCTCGACGACGTGGTCGACGCGGCTGCGGAAGGTCAGGATCGGGCTGGTGACACGCCCCAGGTCCGCCACCGTCACCGTCCACAGCTCGCGCAGGGAGACGAAGGCCCGCAGGGGCAGGCACCGGTAGGCGACCTCCGCCGTGCCCGCGGCCTTGATGTCGCTGCTCACCCCGGCCACGCAGGGGATCACGCGCGAGAGCGCCGGGGCGAGCGCGGCGATCCTCCGGTCGGTGCCGAGGCTGGGGTTGACCGTGACCACCCCGGCCACCGCCGGGCCGTGGACCTCCGCCAGCCGCAGGGTCAGGGTGCCGCCCATGGACAGCCCCATGACGAAGACGGCCGAGCAGCGTTCCCGCAGGCGGAGGAAGGCATCCTCGGCCGCGCCGAACCAGTCGCGCCAGGTCGTGCCGTTCATCTCCTGCCAGCGGGTGCCGTGGCCCGGCAGCAGCGGGCAACAGACCGTCAGGCCCGCCTCCGCGAGGAACGAGCCCCAGGGGCGCATGCTCTGTGGTGTGCCCGTGAATCCGTGGATCAGCAGTACCCCGGTGTCGCCGCCATCGTGCTCGAACGGCTCCGCGCCCGGTACGACCGAAGTGCCCGGTACGACCGAAGTGTCTGGTGTGACCGAAGTGCCTGGTGTGACCGAACGCCGTGGTACGCCTGCCATGGTGTCCGCCCTCTCGTTACTCGCGCGCGATCGGCCGCACTCCGTGGTGACGGGGGATTGTTCTGTTTTCGTCGCGCGGACCGGTTCCGCAGCATGCTCGCATGCCGGACGGGCAGAGGCCATGCTCTCCGCGGTGCCGTGTCCAGCGGTGCCATGTTCTGTGACGCCGTGTTCTGTGACGCCATGTCCGGCGGTGTCGTGTCCGGAGCCGGCCTCGCCGTGTCCCGCGTCCGCGCGGCTCCCGGGCCGCCGCGGGGGAGCCTGCCGGCGGCGCCCGGGGAGCGGCCGGCCGCGACAGTCCCCGTGGTGGACGCGGCCACCACGGTTCCATAGGGTTGTCCCGGCCACCGTGTGCGGGCGTGTCGGGCCGATGCGTGTCGAGACGATGTTGGTGGGCGACCACACCGGGAGCTGACGTGTTGTACTGGGTCGTCAAGGCATTTCTCACTCCCATCCTGCGGCTGTTCTGGCGGCCGTGGGTCGAGGGGCTGGAAAACATCCCGGAACGGGGCCCCGCAATCCTCGCCGGTAACCATCTCTCCTTCTCCGACCACCTGTTCCTCCCGTTGGTCGTGCCGCGCCGGGTCACCTTCCTGGCCAAGAGCGACTACTTCACCGCCCCGGGATTCAAAGGCTGGCTGAAGCGGCTGTTCTTCACCAGCGCCGGCCAGCTCCCGATCGACCGCAGCGGTGGTGCCGCCAGCGACAGGGCGCTGCGCAGCGGCGTGAAGGTGCTCCAGGGCGGCAAACTGCTGGGGATCTATCCGGAGGGCACGCGCTCACCGGACGGCCGGCTGTACCGGGGCAAGATCGGTGTTGCCCGGATGGCGCTGGCGTCGAAGGTCCCGGTCATCCCGGTCGCGATGATCGGCACGTTCGAGGTGCAGCCCCAGGGGAAGCTGCTGCCCAGGATCCGCCGGGTCGGCATCCGCATCGGCCAGCCGCTCGATTTCAGCCGTTACGAGGGCATGGTCGACGACCGGTTCGTGCTCCGGTCCATGACCGACGAGATCATGTACGAGCTGATGGCGCTGTCGGGCCAGGAGTACGTCGACAGGTACGCGCAGCGGGTCAAGAGCGAGCTCGCCGCCACGGTCGAGGCGGACGGCGAGGCGGACGGCGAGGCGGCCGGCGAGGCGGCCGGCGCCTGCGGCGGGGAGCCCGGCCGGGAGGGCGCCGGCCGTACGGTCGACCGGCCGCCGGCGAAGGCCATGGCGGAGCCGTCGGCACCCCGTGCCCCACGGGCCCGCCGGCGGGCCGGTCGCAAGACCGGCCGCTCGGGCCTGGGTGACCAGACTGACACCCGCCAGGCAGGCTGATCGCCGGCCCGGGCCGGCTGTTGGCCATTCGGGCACGGCAGGATGGTCGATGTGCACGCATCGGCGGATCTCACGGCGCCCGACCATCCCTCACGTCGGCGCCGGCCGCGGGCAGCCCGGCCGGCGGGGACGCGGCGTCTCCCGCGACGGCTCGCCCTGACGGCCGTTGTCGCCGGAGCTGCCGTTCGGCTGGCGGCCGTTGTCGCCAGGGCCGCCATTCCGGTGGCGGCCGTTGTCGCCATGGTCGCCATTCCGGTGGTGGCCGGTGCCGTACCCGCGGCCCGGGCCCAGCCGGCACCGGATCCCGGCGCCGCGCGCCCGGCGCCCGCGGGGCCGGCGGCGCCGGAGCCGCCCGCCGGCACGGTCCTGCGCGCGGGGCGCTTCGCCGTTGACCTCGACGGCCGGGCGCTGTTCGTACGCGGCGTGACGGTGCCCCCCGGCGCCGTCCTCGAGCAGGCCACCGTCGCGCAGTGGGCCGCCGCCGGCTTCACCGCGGCACGCCTCGGCGTGCGGATGGAGGCCGACGGGACGTTCAGCGGCCAGGCCGGTGACACCGCCGGGCCGGCCCGGCAGGCCGGTGGCGCTGCCGGCCAGGCCCGGCCGCCTGCTGGCACCGGCACCGGCACCGGCACTGGCACCGGCGCAGCTGTCGGTGACGGGCTCGAGCGGCTTGCCGCGTCCGTCGCGACCGTCACCGGGCAGGGCCTGCGCGTCATGATCCAGATTGTGCCGGCCGCCATCGCGGCCCGCGCCGGGGACGAGGCGTTCGCCGCGGGCCTGCGGCGGCTGTCGAACCGCTTCCGTGACACCGCCGGTCTGGTCGGCTTCGAGCTGGCGGCCTCGGCGTCGGCGAACTCCCCGCTGCTGTCCGGTGCGGTGCGGGCCGAGGACGCCCACCATCTGCTCTGGCGCAGCGGCCCGGCCCCGTTCGACCCGACCGCGAGCACGGCGACCAACGACGAGGCGGCGCTGCTGGTCGGCTGGGCGGGTGGGGATCCGGCGGCTGTGCAGCGGCTGCTGTCGGCCGCCGAGAGCGCCCAGATCGGCTGGTTCTTCGACCTGCCGCCCACCGGCCCGCTTCTGGCCGCGCTGGCCAGGCCCTATCCGGCCGCGGTCGCGGGTGTTCCGGTGAGCCTGGCCTACAACCCGTCCGGGCGGCTGCTCGCACTGTCCTACCTGCCGGTGTCGCCGACGGGGAGCGCCTTCCGGCGCGGGGTGACGACCGAGATCCGCGTCCCGGCCGCGGCCTACCCGGACGGCTACCTGGTGCGGGTGTCGGGGGGCACGGTCGTCTCGGCCCCCGGCGCGGGTGTGGTCTGCCTGCTCGCCGACGCCAGGGCGGCCCGGGTGGACGTCCGGGTGGAGCCCGCGCCCGCCGGTGGCGCCCCGCCGGTCGCCCCGCCGCCGCCCGGCGGCCCGTGCCCGGCGGCCGGCGCGGCGGCCGTCACCCCGGGTACTGCCGCAGCCCCGGCGGGGGCCGCCGATGGCGGCAGTTCCGGCCCGGCCGCCGTGGATCAGACCACCGTCGCGGGCCGGGCCGATGAGCGCGACGCCGGCGAGGAGGTCAACGGCATGCTGCTGTGGGCGCTGCCGCTGGCCGGCGCCGCCGGGATGGCGATCGTCCTCGCCGGGCTGTGGTCGAGGCTGCGTCGTGACCGCCGCCACGGCCCGGCGTCCCCCCGCGGCGAATGAGCGCGTCCTCCCGGGCGGCCGGCGGGCAGACTGGAGCGGTGGCCAGCCGCTATCTCTACGACACCGAGTTCATCGAGCGCTCGGAGGGGGGCCACCTCTGGCTGGACCTGGTGAGCATCGGGATTGTCAGCGAGGACGGCAGCCGGGAGTACTACGCCGTGTCCACCGAGTTCGACCCGGCCTTCGCCGTGCCGTGGGTGCGGCGCAACGTCCTGGACAAGCTCCCGCCGCCGTCCGACCCGAGCTGGCGGACGCGGGCGCGCATCCGTTCCGACATCGTCGCCTTCCTCGGCGCAGCCGGGCCGCCGGAGCTGTGGGCCTGGTACGCCGCCTACGACCACGTGGTGCTCTGCCAGCTCTTCGGCACGATGACCGACCTGCCCCGGTTCCTCCCCCGTTTCACCCGGGACCTGCGCCAGCTCTGGGAGGAGGTCGGCCGGCCACCGCTGCCGCCCCCGCCGTCCGACGCCCACGACGCGCTCGCCGACGCCCGGCACAACCTCGACCGCTGGCGGGTCCTGGCGCCGCTGCGGGCCTGCCCGGCCCCGGCCCCCGCGCGGTGAGGATCGTGGCGAAACTTCCGTGAAGTACGGCCGCCGGGCCGGCGAATTCCCCGCGCCACGGGCGGCGGATGTGTTTCTTCGATCCTCTCCGTGGGATTACGCTTCCGAACTGACAGGAGCGGCTCGTCACCGGTTGATGACCATCGGGTGGCCAGGGGAGCCGGGCGCGAGAAAAAGAAGATCGCGCTTTCTTCGGCCCGCCAGGAGGTGCATGGAATGCGGATCGGGGTACTTACAGGCGGTGGGGACTGTCCCGGGCTGAATGCGGTCATCCGGGCGGTCGTCCGCAAGGGCACGGATGTCTACGGATATTCTTTCGTGGGCTTCCGGGATGGTTGGCGAGGTCCGCTGGAGAACGCTACCGTCCCGCTCGGGGTGGAGGCGGTACGCGGAATTCTCCCGCGTGGTGGCACTATTCTCGGATCCAGTCGCACAAATCCCTACAAGGAGGACGGCGGTGTCGCGCGTATTCGGCGGACCCTGGCCGCGCACGGCGTCGACGCGCTGATCGCGATCGGCGGGGAGGACACCCTGGGGGTGGCTGCCCGCCTGCACGACGAGGGCATCCCGGTCGTCGGCGTGCCCAAGACCATCGACAACGACCTGTCCGCCACCGACTACACCTTCGGCTTCGACACCGCTGTCAACATCGCGATGGAGGCCATCGACCGGCTGCACACCACCGCCGAGAGCCATCACCGCGTCCTCATCGTCGAGGTGATGGGACGCCACGCGGGGTGGATAGCGCTGCACAGCGGGCTGGCCGGCGGGGCCAACGTGATCCTGCTGCCGGAGCGGCCGTTCGACATCGACAAGGTCTGCGCCTTCGTCGAGCACCGTTTCGCCTCCCAGTACGCGCCGATCATCGTGGTGGCGGAGGGCGCCGTCCCGGTGGCCGGTTCGCTGACCGTCAAGGAGGGGGAGCTCGACGCCTTCGGCCACGTCCGGCTGCAGGGGATCGCCGCCGTGCTGGAGACCGAGATCCGCGGGCGGACGGGGCGGGAGTCCCGCGCGACCGTGCTCGGCCACGTCCAGCGGGGCGGCACCCCGACGGCGTTCGACCGGTGGCTGGCGACCCGCTTCGGCCTGCACGCCATCGACGCCGCGCACGACGGCGCCTGGGGCACGATGGTGGCGCTGCACGGTACCCGGATCGACCGGGTGCCGCTGGCGGAGGCGACCCGGGAGCTCAAGCTGGTGCCGGAGGAGCTCTACGCCGAGGCCGAGGTCTTCTTCGGCTGAGACGCCCGCCGCGAAGGGCCGGAAAACAGCTGCGAAGGATGGAGCGGCCGAAACGCCCGGAAAACGGCTGAAACGGCCGCGCGGGGCCCGGGCGGCCGGCCGGGAAGCGGCCGTGAAGCCGGCGGCTGGCCGGCTGCCGCAGGGTGGCACAGGCGGGTGGCGCGGGACGGTATGACACCGGGGATTGCGCGACGTGCGCCCGTGCCCGGGCCGTACCCTGTATCACTGTGGAGGAACTCGACGCCTGGCGGGCCCTGCCGGCCAAACAGCAACCGAACTGGCCGGACCAGGGGGAACTGGCCGCCGTCCGCGACCGGTTGGCGACACTGCCACCGCTGGTTGTCGCACCCGAGGTGCGGATTCTGACCGAACGGCTCGCGGCGGTCGCCCGGGGCGAGGCATTTCTGCTGCAGGGCGGAGACTGCGCGGAGACCTTCGCCGCGAACACCGCCAACAAGATTCGCGACAAGGTGAAGACGCTGCTGCAGATGGCGATCGTGCTCACCTATGGCGCGAGCGTGCCGGTGGTCAAGGTCGCCCGGATCGCCGGCCAGTACGCCAAGCCCCGCTCGGCCGACATCGAGGCCGGCACCGGCCTGCCGTCCTACCGCGGTGACGCGGTCAACGACATCGCCGCCACGGCGCGGGCCCGCCGGCCCGACCCCGGCCGCATGCTGGACGCCTACCATGCCAGCGCGGTCGCGCTGAACCTCATCCGTGCCTTCGCGACCGGCGGGTTCTCCGATCTGTCCAAGGTGCACGAATGGAACAAGGCGTTCGTGCGGGATTCGGCGGCCGGGCGTCGTTACGAGGTGATGGCGACCGACATCGAGCGGGCCCTGTCGTTCATGGCCGCCTGTGGTATCGATCTCGAGCGCACGCCGACACTGCACGGCGTCGAGCTGTTCACCAGCCACGAGGCGCTGCTGCTGGACTACGAACGGGCGCTCACCCGCAGGGAGGACGCCACCGGCTCGATCTACGATCTTTCGGCGCACCTGCTGTGGATCGGCGAACGGACCCGTGACCTCGACGGCGCCCACGTGGACCTGATGTCCCGGATCGGCAATCCGCTCGGCTGCAAGGTGGGCCCGAAGGCCTCGCCCGACGAGGTACTGGCCCTCGCCGACCGGCTCAGCCCCGACCACGTGCCCGGCCGGCTCACACTCATCACCCGGATGGGCGCCGGCCGTATCCGCGACGTCCTGCCCGCGATCGTCGAGAAGGTCAACTCCGCCGGGCATCCGGTGGTGTGGTCGTGCGACCCGATGCACGGCAACACCCGGGACGTCAACGGTGTGAAGACCCGGCACTTCGACGACGTCCTGGACGAGGTGCTCGGCTTCTTCGAGGTCCACCGGCAGCTCGGCACCCATCCCGGGGGGATCCACATCGAGCTGACCGGGGACAACGTCACCGAGTGCCTCGGTGGGGGAGAGCGTATCGGTGAGGCGGACCTGGCCGGCCGGTACGAGACCGCCTGCGACCCGCGGCTGAACACCGGTCAGGCCCTGGAGCTCGCCTTCCTCGTGGCGGAGATGCTGCAGCAGATCAACGTGGCCCGCTCGCAGAGGCACTGATCCCGACGGGGTGATCCCACGTCCCCACGGGGTGATCCCGCGCGGTGGCCGCGGGCCGGTCTTCCTCCCGGGCCGCGGCCGAGGGCCCCAGGGTGGTGATCCCGGCCGGGAACGCCCCGGCCGACAGGCGGCCAGGGGCCGGCCCGCCCGTCAGGATCAGGCGGCTCCGCCGGTGCTGGTGCCGACCGGTTGGACGGGGCCGCCCGCATCGGCCGGCGGCGGGCTCTCCGGCGCGCTGGGCGCGGGCGCGCTGGGCGCGGGCGCGTCGGTCGGGACGGCCTGGGGCTCGGAGGCCTGCGTGGCCGGTGCCTGCGGGCTGTGGACGGCGCCCGCGGAACGGGCCGGCCGCGGTGATGCCGCCGAGGGGCTGACGCTGGGGTGGGCGGCGGGGCTCGCGGCCACGGGAGGGGTCAGGACGGCGAACGGGACCGGTTGCGGTGAGTGTGAGGCGTCCGCCTGGCCGGGGGCGCCCGCCGCCGGTGGGGTGTTCTCGCCGGTGCTGAGGGTGCTGTGGACGCCGTGCACGTAGTCGAGGGCCTCGGCGGTCATGGCGTGCAGGGGGCCGTCCGGCAGGTTGTCGAGCAGGACGTGCAGGTCCCGCGACTGGTCGTCGGTGAAGTCCTGGACGGTTCGCAGCGCGTCCTCGCTGCCCCTGCGGGCCTCGGTGACCAGGACGTTCCCGCCGGCGGACGCTTCCTGCTGCCAGGCCGTCAGCAGGTCGTGTACCTCGATGGTCTTCTTCGGCAGCCGCCCGTTATCCATGATCGAATTGATCTCGTTGAGCCTGGTGCGGGCGATATCAAGATGGATCTTGGCTTTTTCGACCGGGCTGCTGGTGAGGTCGAGCTGGATGTGCTCGACGCGCAGCTTGAGCCCGTACAGCGGCTCACCGGGGACCGCCCGATGGGTCCCGACGGTGATCCCGGTCACCACCACCGACACCGCGAGGGCGCCGAGCAGGACCGGACGCGGGCCGGCGGTGGGCCGGGGGAGGGCCGTCGTCCGGGACGCGGTGGCCCAGGCGAACAGGCCTCGCTGGGCGGGCGTGCGCACCAGGTAGCCCGGGCGTCTCACCGGCGACGCGCCCGGGCTACCTGG
>NZ_CEVIVD010000018.1:21788-28487 GCF_982290655.1 Protofrankia sp. CiP1_Cm_nod3 | reverse complement strand
ATCGGGGGCCGTGGCGCCCGGCACCGGCGAGACAGCTGTCGGCGCGATAGCCGGCGCGATAGCCGGCGCGATATCGGTGGCGGTCCGCGACAGCCCGGTGGTCAGGCTCTCGGCGAGCAGCTGGGCGCGCAGCGCCGTACGGAACTCGGGACGTGACGACACCGTTTCGCGGGCACGCAGCGCCGCGACCACGGCCAGCCGCTCGCGGTCACCCGGGTGAGCGGCCGGCGACCCGCTGTCGACCAGCCGGTCGAAACGCTTGGCTCGTCGCCCCGTGACTCGTCGCCCCGTGAGCAGTGCTCCCACCGGAGTCCCCCCTGTTTCCCCCTGTACGGTGTGCCGACCGGGGGTCGCTACCACCCGGATACACCGTCGGCCCCCATGATGACCAGGGACACCCCGTCCGGGCACGTATCCCGCCCCATGCCCGAGGGTGATTCGTCCGGACAGTCGAAGTATGCCGGGAAAAATGCCCCCCTGGAACAGCCGGGCGGCGATTACCGGAGCTATTCGACAGTGAGGGTCACCTTGGTACCTCGCTTGACCTTGCTGCCAGGGGGCGGATCCATGCTACTGACCACCGAGTTGTCGAAGAAGATGAAGCCGTTGCGCTCGGCCCGCAGCCCGTGGCGCTGCAGTTCGCGAGCCGCGTTCTGATATTTCTGGCCGGTGACGTCGGGTACCTCGACCAGGTCGCCGCGGTCCTCGTCGTCCAGCGGTCCTTTGGACACCAGCACTGTCACCACCGAGCCGCGGGCGACTGGCTGCCCCGGGTCGGGGGAGGTGCGGATGACGTTTCCGCTCTGCACCGTCCCGTCGTTGATGTCGAGCCGTGTCACTTTCAGGCCGAGGGCGCCGAGCTGGGACTGGGCCGTGGCGATGGGCATGTTGATCACATTGGGGACGGTCACCATGGCTGGACCGGAACTGACGATCAGCGTCACCTGGGCGCCGGCGGCGAGCTCGGTGTTGACGGCGGGCTCCGTCCTGATCACGTTGCCGGCCGGGATCGTGTCGTTGGCCTCCGTGCGTGGCGTCGCGGAGAGGTTGAGCTGCTGGCGGGTCAGCCGGGCCTGGGCCTCCGCCACCGACAGGGTGGCGACGTCCGGCACCCGGACCTTCGCCCGGCCCAGGCTCAGGCGTATCCGCACGGGGCTGCCGCGCGCCGCCCTGACGGCGCTGGCCGGCTCCTGCGTCATGACCTTCCCGGCGGGGATGGTGTCGCTGGTGGCGGCCTCGTCGTAGGCCACGGCGAACCCGGCGTCGGTCAGCGCCTGTACCGCCACGGACTGGTCGAGGCCTACCAGCGGGGGGATCGGCGTCGTGCCCGGCCCGGACAACGCCCTGGACACGACGATCCCGCAGAGCAGGACGACAGCCGCGATCACGACCGCCACCAGCGGTCTGCGGCCGCGGGGCCGGCGCGGCAGGAACCGGTGGCGCCAGTCGGGCGCCAGCCGGCCACCCAGGGCGAAACCGGCGGTCGCCCGGGGGCGGCTGCGCCGACGGGCGCCGCCACCATGGGCGCCCCGGGCGCCGCGCACCCCACTGCCGGGTGCCGTCGCGGCGTGCCCGGCACCCGCGGCCGGCGCCGGCGCCGGTGCCGGCAGGGAGGGCAGGACGCGGTGCAGCTCGCCGAGCATGGCGCTGCCGTCGGCGGGGCGCATGTCCAGGTCACGCGCGGTGGCGTGCAGCACCAGCGTGTCCAGCTCGGCCGGGATGCCCTCCGCGGCCGCCGACGGTGCGGGGACCTCGCCGTGCACCGACTGGTAGGCCACGGACATCGGGGTGCTGCCGGTGTGGGGCAGCACCCCGGTGAGCATCTCGTAGAGGACGACCCCGGCGGCGTAGACGTCGCTGCGGGGGCTGGCGGAGCCGTCACTGACCTGCTCGGGCGCCAGATAGCCGACAGTGCCCATGACAACACCCTGCGTCATAGCATGGGTTGCCTGGTCCAGCGGGCGGGCGAGCCCGAAGTCGGCGACCTTCACCTGGCCGTCGTGGCCGAGCAGGATGTTCTCCGGCTTGATGTCACGGTGGATGATCCCCGCGTTGTGGGCCGCCGCGAGCGCCTCGAGGACCGGCTCGATGATCTCGATGGCCTCGGTGGGGGCCAGCCGCCCGCGGCTGCCGATGAGCTGGCGCAGGGTCTGGCCCCGCACCAGCTCCATCACCAGATAGATCACCGGGCCGCTGGGCCCGTGATCACGGCCCTGGTCGAGGACGGAGACGACGCACGGGGTGTTCAGCCGGGCGGCGGCGGTGGCCTCCTGCTGGAAACGGCGGAGGTAGTCCTCGTCGTGCGCGAACGCGGGATGCATGACCTTCAGGGCGACCAGCCGGTCGAGCCGGTTGTCGTGGGCGACGTAGACCGTCGCCATACCGCCGACGGCGAGGCGCTCCTGCGCGGTATAGCGTCCGTCCAGCAGCCGTCCGATGACGGGGTCTGCGACGGTCGCGTCCACGGTCAACAGCTTAGAGCGCCCGTGGACGACGCCGGAATCCGGCACCGCGGCCGTACCGCGCCCAGCCCGTCCCGGGGCCCATACCCATCTCGGCCCGTCCCAGCCATCCCAGCCGTCCCAGCATGAGCGAGAAGGGCCGACAGTACGACATGCCGTAACAGGCATCGGTTACCCGTCCCGGCCTGGCACGCATTGTGGCTGTGGGTGCGGCGTTTGCGAACGGGCAGGCCGGTTGGTGGTTGTGACCGGGCGGGTACACCGCCGCGCCGATCCTCCCGTACCGAGCCTCCGGTACCGGTCCCCGAGCTGATCCTTTTTGTCGCCGGTGTTTCCTGACCGGACCCCCGTTGGTTTGCCGATGGGCTAATTCACTACAGTGCCTGCGTGCCCCGGATTCACCTGGTCTCTAACCTTCCCGGCGCCAGCGCACTCGGTGACCATCTCAGGGGTGCGGGGCTCGGGCCCACTTCCGCGCGGTCCGCGGACGCGCTGCTCGTCCTCATCGACCGGCCGCTGGACAACAGTGAGCAGGACGTGCTCGACCGCGCCCGCCAGTCCGTCCCGGTGCTGCTCGCCGGCCCCACCCTGCGGTCACTGCCGCCGGACAGCCCGCTGGTGGAGGCGTCCGGGCTGGTGCCGGGCCGGGTGACGCCGGTCCACGAACTGTGGCTGCTGCCGGGCCCGGACGGCGCGGAGTTCACCACCCGGCTCGGTGACTTCCGGCCGGTCGACCAGTGGGTCGTGCCCGACAAGCTCGCCGACGACGTGGAACAGCTGCTGTTGGTACGTCACGAGCTGACGGTGCATCCGGTGTGCACCTGGCGCCCGTCGACGGGCCTGGGCATGCTCACGCTCGGCTCGGGCGACCGGACGCTGGCCGATCCCGCCTACCACCGTCTGATCGGGCGCTGGCTGCGCCACGCCCTCGGCGTGCGGGACGCGCCGCCGGTACGGGTGGGGCTGCTCGGGACGGCCGAGTCCGCCGCCTTCCACCACATGGCCGTCGACGTCACCGAAGGCCTGGAGATGGCCGCGATCTGCGACGGCGCGTCGCGCCCGCCGGGACGCGGCGGGGAGCATGCCGTCCGCCGGATCGCCAATCCGGCCGACCTGGTGAGCGACTCCGAGACCGACCTGATGATCGTTGCCACTCCGACGCACACCCACACGGAGTGGGCGGTGCGGGCGCTCGAGGCCGGCAAGCACGTCGTGGTCGAGCACCCGTTCTGCCTGACCACCCGGGAAGTCGACGAGCTGACCGGTCTGGCCACCGAGCGCGGGCTCGTCCTGGCGGTCCATCCCGACCAGCGGGACGATCTTGGTTATCGTGCGTTGCAGAGCGCGGTCCGGGCGGGTGCGATCGGTGACGTGCTGTGGCTGGAGACGTTCCACGGCTCCTACACGCGTCCGCCCGGGACCTGGCACGACGATGCCCGGGTCAGCGGCGGGGCCGTCTACGACCGGGGCTTCGCCCCGCTGGACTGGATCCTCGACCTGCTCGCCGGGCCCGTCGAATGGGTGTCGGCGACCGCGCACAAGCGGGTATGGCACCACGTGAGCAACGCCGACCACACCCGCATCCTGCTGCACTTCGCCAGTGGTACCGAGGCCCAGATCACGATCTCCGATCTCGCCGCCGCCGCGCTGCCCAGGTTCCATGTGATCGGGACGGCCGGCTCGATCGTCAGCGAGGTCCCCGCCGAGCCGGTCGCCCCCGGCCCACGGCCCGGGCGGCACGCCGAGCGGATGTTCGCCACCCCCGCCGTCCACCTGAACCTGGTCGCCGCCGACGGCAGCCGGACCAGGCTGCCGCTGCCGGCGGCGCCGGTCACCTCGGTCTTCCACAACCAGCTCGCCGACCTGCTCGTCTCCGGCTGGCCCATGCAGTACACCGCGGAGGTGGCCCGGCGGGTGGTCGCCGTGATGGAGGCGGCCAGCCAGTCGGTGGCCGCTGGCGGAGAACCTGTCAGGCCGGTATGACCGTCACCCCCGGTATGACCAGCAGCCGTTTCCCGGTGTTTACTTTGACCGTGGAGTGGCTGACCCTGCCCGACGTCGCTGACCGGCTCGGGATGCCCATCACGCGTGTGCGTCAGATGGTGCGGGATCGCAAACTGCTCGCCGTGCGCTTCGAGGGCGTGCTGCGGGTTCCGGCCGAGTTCATCCAGGACGGCGCGGTGCTCAAGGGCCTGTCAGGCCTGCTGACCGTGCTCTCCGACGCCGGCTTCTCCGACGAGGAGTCGCTGGACTGGCTCTTCCGGGAGGACCCGACCCTGCCCGGCACCCCCGTGCGCGCACTGGCGGAGAACCGTGGCCGGGAGGTCAAACGCCGGGCCCAGGCCCTCGCCTTCTAACCTTCGCCTTCTAACCCTTGCCCGCTGGCCCTTGCCCGCTGGCCCTTGCCCGCTGGCCCTCGCCCGCTAACCCTTGCCCGCTGGCCCTTGCCCGCTGGTGTCGCGCCTTCGGGCATACGCCGCGTTCGTCACGCCCGCGCCGCCGTAGGGTCGAGGGCATGACACAGGACGTCGATGCTCCCCGGTCGCCATATGCGTCGTCGTACACGCGGTCGGCGGAGGCGGAGGCCCGCCTGGTCCGGCTGGCCGACGCCAGGCTGTACCTGTGTCTCGGGCCGCGGCCGGGGCTGGCCGCCTTCCTCGACGAGGTGGTCGCCGCCGGGGTGGACGTCGTCCAGCTGCGCGAGAAGGGCCTGGAGTGGCAGCCCGAAGCCGATGAGCTCGCCGTGGTGCGCCAGGTCGCACGGCCGCGGGGGGCGCTGGTCGCCGCCAACGACCGGGCCGACCTCGCCGCCTTCACCGGCGTCGACGTGCTGCACGTCGGCCAGCACGACATCCCGCCCCGGCTGGCCCGCCGGCTGCTCGGCCCGGACGTGCTGATCGGCCTGTCCACCCATGATCCCGACCAGCTCGCCGCGGCGATCGAGGATCCCGACGTGGACTACTTCTGCGTCGGCCCGGTGTGGGCGACACCCACGAAGCAGGGGCGTGCGCCGGTCGGGCTGGAGCTGCCGCGCCTGGCCGCCCGACTCGCGCCCCCCTTCACCCCCGGCGCCAAGCCCTGGTTCGTCACCGGCGGGGTGGACGCGGCCACCCTGGACGACGTTCTCGGCACCGGCGCCCGGCGGGTCGTGGTCGTCCGGGGCATCACGCAGGACGCCGAGCCGGGGCCGGCCGCCGCGGCCCTGGCCGCCCGGCTGCGCGCGGCCTGAAGCCGCTCGCCCGGACGTGTGGGCGGGTGCCGGAGCACGGCCTCACGGCCCGTCCGGCCGGCCGTGCCCGGCCATCCGTGCCCAGGCGGCCTGTCCCGTCGGCCGGGGCCGGGCGGCTGGGGCCGGGCGTATGACCGGACGGTCCGGTCGCGTAGCATGCTTGTTTGTCAGCGGTGACGGTCGGTTGTGACGGTCGGCGATGACCAGCGCCGAGATGCGCGAAGTAACCGTGGATTCGGATCCGCTGCATGCGACAAACCGTAGATACGCTGGTTATGGTGCATGCATGGCGACTTTGCGGATCTCAGACGCAGCCGGTCTGTTGGGCGTCAGCGACGACACCGTCCGAAGGTGGGCCGACGCCGGCCGGCTGCCGCTGGTACGGGACAGCAGCGGCCGGCAGGCCGTCGAAGGTGCCGCGCTGGCCCAGTTCAGCAAGGAGCTCGCGGCCTCGAGCGACCGGCCGCCGGCCGCGGACGCGGCGGTGGTGGGGGAGTCGGCCCGTAACCGTTTCCCCGGCATCGTGACCCGGGTGGTACGCGACGGCGTGATGGCCCAGGTCGAGATCCAGGCCGGTCCGCACCGGATCGTGTCCCTGATGAGCCGCGAGTCCGCTGACGAGCTCGGCCTCGAACCGGGCGTGGTGGCCGTGGCCTCGGTGAAGTCGACGAATGTGGTGATGGAGCTGCCGGCGCAGCGCCGCTGACGCCACGCGGTACCGGTGGCCGGCCGGTTCCCTCCGGCCCGCCCGGCCTGTCTGCTCCTGCCGGGGCTTCCGGCCCTCCGCCGCTCCGAGGCGCCGGTCCTCCGGGGCTCTCGGGGTCTCCGGCGTTTCCGGGGCCCTGCCGGACGTGTCAGTCCTGCCGGGCGTGTCAGCTTGCGGGGACGGATATGCGGGGACGGATGAAAGCGCGATCGAAGAACCCGGCCGGGGCACCCGCCGCCGTCAGGCCGCCCTGCGCCGGTGGGTCCGGTGCCGGCGTGCCCGGCGGTGCCGGTGGGTCCGGT
>NZ_CEVIVD010000018.1:10604-21113 GCF_982290655.1 Protofrankia sp. CiP1_Cm_nod3 | reverse complement strand
CCCGGTCCGGCATCACGGCCAGGCCAGGACGGGCCGGCCGCGGGGCCGGGCCGGCGGGCGGGTACCGGTTCCGCTGGCCGTCGCCGGTGGCGTCGCCCTCGTCTTCCTCCTGCTCCCGCTGGCCGGGCTGCTCGTGCGGGTGCCCTGGCGCGGCCTGCCGCGGCTGCTGGCCGAGCCCGGGGTGCGCGAGGCGCTGCGGCTGTCCCTGCTGACCGCGACCATCGCGACCGTGCTGTCGCTGGCGGTGGGTGTGCCGCTGGCCTGGTTGCTGGCCAGGGCGGACTTCCCCGGCCGTGGGCTGCTACGCGCGGTGATCACCGTGCCGCTCGTGCTGCCGCCCGTGGTCGGTGGGGTGGCGCTGCTGCTGGCCTTCGGGCGGCGGGGCATCGTCGGCCGTTACCTCGACAGCTGGTTCGGGATCACCCTCCCGTTCACCACCGCCGGGGTGGTCGTGGCGGAGGCGTTCGTGGCGATGCCGTTCCTGATCGTCGCGGTCGAGGGGGCGTTACGCTCGGCGGACCGGCGCTTCGAGGATGCCTCCGCCACCCTTGGCGCGAGCCGGTGGGTGACGTTCCGCCGGGTCACCCTCCCGATGATCGCACCGTCGCTCGGCGCGGGCGCGGTGCTGTGCTGGGCACGCGCCCTCGGCGAGTTCGGGGCGACGATCACTTTCGCCGGCAACTTCCCGGGCACCACCCAGACGATGCCGCTGGCGGTCTACCTCGCCCTGGAGACCGACCCGGACACCGCGGCCGCCCTGTCCCTGGTCCTGCTCGCCGTGGCCGTGGCCGTCCTGGCCCTGCTCCGGGACCGCTGGCTGCGCCCGGGGACGGCCCTGTGAACCCGGTGGGCGGGCCCGGCCCGTCCGACGGCGGTGGCGGATCCGATGACGGCGCGTTGCTGGCCCGTCTGCTGGTGCGGCGGGCCAGCGGCTTCACCCTGGACGTGACGCTGACCGCAGCGAGCGGGACGACCGTCGCCGTCCTCGGGCCCAACGGCGCGGGCAAGACCACCCTGCTGCGGGCGCTGGCCGGGCTGCAGCCGGTCGACGCGGGCCGGATCAGCCTGGGCGGCCTCGTCCTGGACGACCCGGCGGCGGGGATCTTCGTCCCGGCGCAGCGCCGCACGGTCGGGATGGTCTTCCAGGACTATCTGCTGTTCCCGCATCTGTCCGCGCGGGACAACGTCGCCTTCGGGCTGCGTTGCCGGGGGATCCCCCGGGCCGCCGCCCGGGCCGCCGCACTGCGCTGGCTGGAGACGTTCGGGCTGGCCGAGTTCGCCGCCCGCCGGCCCGGGGCGCTCTCCGGCGGGCAGGCCCAGCGGGTCGCGCTCGCCAGGGCGCTCGCCGCCGGCCCGAAGCTGCTGCTGCTGGACGAGCCGCTGGCGGCGCTGGACGCGGCCACCCGGCTGGCCGTCCGGGCGGACCTGCGCCGTCGGCTCAGCGGCTTCGACGGCCCGTCCGTGCTGGTGACCCACGACCCGATCGAGGCCATGGTGCTGGCCGACCACGTCGTCATCATCGAGGCCGGACGGGTGGTGCAGCAGGGCCCGCCGGCCGAGGTGGCCCGCCGGCCCCGCACCGACTACGTCGCCCGGCTCGTCGGGCTGAACCTCTACCGGGGGGAGGCCGGGGCGGGGGCCGTGCGGCTGCCCGGCGGCGGCACGCTCACCGTCGCGGACCGGGCGATCACCGGCCCGGTGCTGGCCGCGCTGCGGCCGTCCGCGGTGATGCTCGGCGTCGTCGAGCCGCACGGCAGCGCCCGTAACACGCTGGCCGGCCGGGTCACCGGGCTGGAGCTGCTGGGGGACCGGGCCAGGGTCGCGCTGGACACGAACCCCGCCCTGCTCGCCGACGTCACCCCCGCCGCCCTGGCCGAGCTGCGGCTGGAGCCGGGCTCGCGGGTCTGGGCGTCGTTCAAGGCGACGGACATCGAGACCTACCCCGACGACGCCCACGGCCCCTGACCGGCCTGGTGACGGCACGAGGCGACCAGCCCTGTGAACGGGCCCGAGGCCAGGGCCGGAGCCGGTCGGCCGGCCGGTCGGTACGGGACGAGCCCCGCACCATGACCGGTACGGGGCTCGTCTCACACATGTTCCTACTGCTGCCCACGGTCACGCTGAGCCGCGTGACCGTCGGTGATCAGAGCGGTCGGACGTTCTCCGCCTGCGGGCCCTTCTGGCCCTGAGTCGTGTCGAACTCGACCCGCTGGTTCTCTTCCAGGGTCTTGTAGCCGGTCGTCGCGATCGCGGAAAAATGCACAAAGACGTCCGGACTGCCACCGTCCGGGCTGATGAACCCGAAACCTTTCTCTGCGTTGAACCACTTCACAGTGCCCTGAGCCATTCGAGGATCCCATCGCCACGCAAGTCGACACGCGCGAGTGCGCGCGCCGGATCTCCACCCTCTCATGCCGGACGCACGGACCGACAGGCGCCCACCGTCACACGCCCACATCGGGTGACGCGGAGCTGGCCGGCGAGGCGGCGGACGGCGGTTCTGGGCGGCTGCGCCAGGCTCCCGCGGCTGCTCCGACGGCTGCCCGAGACCGGGGACGTGGCGGCGGGCACGGACGGCGCGACCGCCGCCGGGACGACCGCCGCCGGGACGACCGGCGATGGCCGCGCCCGGCGCATGGTGGCCCAGTACCCGCCGAACGGCTCAATACCTGGTAATCGGCCTACCGGCAGAGACCACCGGTAAACCGGGGATCGGCGCGTTCCGCCCCGCGGCGGACAGGCCCTGGCCCGGGCTCGGGTGGCATCACAGTCGCACCGGCACAGTCGCACCGGCGTCCCGGCCGGCCGCGGCCCCGACTTTCCCGCCACCACGGCGGCCCGGCACAGCGGCCCCAGTCCCTGGCCCGGATCGGGGATCCGGTCGGCGGGCCGTGCCCCGGGCGGCTCCGGCAGCCCTGAGCCCGGCAGGCCCCGGGTATCGCCGGTCGTGGATGCACCGGCCGGCGATACTCAGGGCAGCCGGGAGGAGGCCGATACTCAGGGCAGCCGGGAGGAGAAGGCCACCGACCCGGCCGCGGCCGTCAGCCCCAGCGCCAGGGACAGGCCGACGAACCAGGTGGTGACCTCGTGGAACTCGTTGCGGTAACCGATGGAACTGCCGAGGTTCTCGTACACCGAGCGCAGCTCGTCCCCGGAGGAGGCCCGGTGGTAGGAGCCGTCGGTCGCCCGCGCGATCTCGCGCAGCGCGTCCTCGTTGACCGGGACGGGGATCTCCTGGCCACCCACGTCGAGGCTGCCGTCCGCGGTGCCGTAGGCGATCGTGTCGACCGGCACCCCGGCGTCCCGGGCGGCCTGGGACGCCTGGGCGTTCGGGCGTCCCCGCTGGGTCTCCCCGTCGGAGAGCAGCACGATGGCGGCCGGCGGCGGCGCCCCGCCGTCCGCGGCGAGCTGTTCCCCGGCGGTGGTGATGGCCTGCAGGCCGGCGAAGATGCCCTCCCCGATCGCGGTGGACGGGCCGAGCTGCAGCCCGCGGATACCGGACCGGACGGCCTGCCGGTCGGTGGTCGGCGGGACGAGGAGCGCCGCCGACCCGGAGAACGACACCAGCCCCAGGTTGATCCGCGGTGGGAGCTGGTCGATGAACGCGTCGGCGCCGTCCTTGGCCGCCGCGAGACGGTTGGGCGCGACGTCGGTGGCGGCCATCGAGTTCGACACGTCGATCGCCAGAATGATCGTCGCGCGCTCGCGGGGGACCCGCCGGGCCTGGGCCGGCCGGGCGAGGGAGAACACCATGGCGGCCAGCGTGAGCAGCAGCAGGGCCGCGGGCAGGTGCCGGCGCCACCACTGCGGCCGCCGGGGCAGCACCGACGCCAGCAGCCCGACCGAGGTGAAGCGCGCCGCGTAGGCCTTCCGGCGCAGCGACATCACGATGTAGGCGGCGGCGATGGCGCCGACCGCCGGCAGCAGCCACAGCCAGTGGCCGGCGAGGAAGGTCATCGGCCGGCTCCGGCGGGAGGTACGGCGACCGGTGGGCGCCTGGCGGCGCCACGGCCGCGGCGGGCGGCCAGGACGAACCGGACGATGTCGGTGAGCCAGTCGGAGTCGGTCCGCAGGACGAGATGGCCGGCGCCGGCCCGGCGCAGCGCCGCGTCCACCTCCCGGCGGTGCGCCGCGGCGGCCCGGGCGTAGGAGTCGCGCAGCCGGCGGGAGGAGGTGGGCACCGTCAGGGTGGCGCCGGTCTCCGGGTCGACCACGTCGAGCAGCCCGACGTTGGGAAGCTCGAGCTCACGCGGGTCGACGACCTCGACGGCGAGCACCTGGTGCCGGCCGGCGAGCGCGCGCAGCGGCCGTTCCCAGGACAGGTCGACCGAGAGGAAATCCGAGATCACGACGACCATCCCGCGGCGCCGGGGCGGGTTGCGCAGCCCGTTCAGGGCGGCGGCGAGATCGGTCGTGCCCGTGCCCGTGCCCGGGGCCGGGGCGGCGGGGGAGCGGCGGGCCGGACGGTCCAGCGCGGTCCGCGGCGCCGCCAGCAGTGTGCGCAGCAGCGCCCGCAGGCCGTCCCGGCCGGTGCGGGCGGGGACGAGCCGCGGCCCGTGGCCGGTCGTCAGCACCACCGCGCCCAGCCGGTTGCCGCTGCGTGCCGTCAGGTAGCCTATGGCGGCCACGGCGGCGATCGCGAGGTCGCGCTTCTCCAGCCTGGCGGTGCCGAACTCAAGGCTCGCCGTCAGGTCGACGAGCACCCAGGTCTCCAGCTCACGGTCGGCGACGAGGTCATACACGTGCGGGACGGTGGTGCGGGCCGTGACCGCCCAGTCCATCCGCCGCACGTCGTCCCCGACGTGGTAGGTGCGGCTTTCGGCCTTCTCCGTCCCCGAGCCGGGCACCAGGCCCAGGTGGTTGCCGAGCAGCAGGCCGTCCAGCCGGCGGGTGACGGTCAGCTCGAGGCGGCGCAGGGTCCGTTCGATCGCCGGATCCGCCGCTGCCGCCCCGGACCCACCCGGCATGGGCTGTGCCGGCTGGACGGGCTGTGCCGGCTGGACGCCGTGGCCGCCGGTCCGGCTCGTCCCGCTGGCCGCGCCCGTCCCACCGGGCATACTCGCGTCCGTCCCGCCGGGTGTTGCCGGCGTGCCTGCTCTGCCGCCGCGGCGTGGCCCGGGAGCGGGCCGTTGCGTTGGCTGGTTCACTCTCACGCCGACGTTTCCTGGCCGAGGTACTCGGGGAATCCGTGCGGGTTGGTGGTCCAGTGCCCGGGATAGTCCTGCTGACGGGGCGTGACCCGGGGGGGGCGGGTGCCGTGCAGGATCCGTTCGGCGATGGCCCGCGCGGACAGCCCCTCCGCCAGCGCCTCGTAGGACAGCACCAGCCGGTGCGGCAGCACGTCCGGCGCGACCGCGGCGACGTCGTCCGGCACGACGTAGTCCCGGCCGCGCAGCATCGCCAGCGCCCGGGCCGCCGCGACCAGGCCGAGCGACGCGCGCGGTGACGCGCCGTAGGCGAGATGGCCGGCGAGTTCGGGCATTCCGAACTCCGCCGGCGCCCGGGTCGCCAGCACCATGCGGACCGCGTAGTCGGCGATCGCGTGGTGCACGAACACGTCGGTGGCGCGCTCCTGCAGCTTGATCAGCGTGGGCGGGTCCAGGACGCGCTCGGCCCGGGGTGGCTGCGTGCCCATCCGTCGGACGATCTCCAGCTCCTCGTGGCCGCTGGGATACGGCACGTCCACCTTCATCAGGAACCGGTCACGCTGCGCCTCCGGGAGCGGGTACACCCCTTCGGACTCGATCGGGTTCTGCGTCGCCAGCACGAGGAACGGCACCGGCAGCCGGTGGGTGACGCCGCCGAGGGAGACCTGTCGCTCGGCCATCACCTCCAGCAGCGCCGACTGCACCTTGGCGGGCGCCCGGTTGATCTCGTCGGCGAGGACGAAGTTCGCGAAGATGGGCCCCAGCTCCACATCGAAGGCCTCCCGGGTCTGCCGGTAGACCCGGGTGCCGATGATGTCGGAGACGACCAGGTCGCTGGTGAACTGGATACGGGTGAACGTCCCTCCGACCACCGTGGCGAGGGTCTGGACGGCGAGGGTCTTGGCCACCCCCGGCACCCCCTCCAGCAGGCAGTGGCCGCGGGCGAGCAGCGCCACCAGCATCCGCTCGACCATGTGGTCCTGGCCGACGATCACCTTCTTGACCTCAAAGAGAGCGCGTTCGAGATGGTCGGCGTCGGTGGCCGTGTCCGGGCTGGCGAGGGACGCCTCGCCGCCCGCCGCGGGCTTCCCCTCCTGGCCGTGCTCGGGTGCGCGTGTCCCGGATCCGTCCGGGGCGCGCGCACCCGAGCGTGTGAGCCGTTCGTCCATGAGCTGTAGTCTCGCAGCCAGCGGCCGGAATCGAGACTTCAAGCCGAACTCGTCAGCCTGTCTGAACAATGAATTAAGGCGAATTAAGACGAATGAAGGTGGATCCGGGGCTTCCGTCCCGGGACGGAAGCCGGCTCGCCCGGTGCCTTTCCGCGGGACCGGGGCCGCCGGAGCCGTCCTGGATGATCACTCTGGCCGCCCGGATGCCGGGCCCGACCGGTACCGTTCCCAGCGTGCCAACCACCCCCGTCGGCGGAACCCATCCCATCGACGAGCCCCTTTCCCCTGCTGGGAGCCGTCTTCTCGGTGGGAGCCGTCCTCTCGGCGCGGCGTGTGGCGGGGAGGGCCGATGACGGACGTCCTCGTGGCCGTGGCCGCCGTCGTCCTGCTGGGCGCGGCCGGCTACGGGCTCGTGCTGCCGCGACGGCCGCCGCGCGAGACCAGCCAGACGGCGGGCGGGGTGAGCGCCGTCGAGATCCGGCTGGCCGCCGGGCGGGTCGAGATCGCCGAGGCCGACCGGGCGGACGCCCGGGTGGCGATGACCGTCCGCCGGCGCGCCGGCCGCTCGCGTCCGGCCCTGGAACAGGCCGGGGAGCTGCTGCGCGTCGACGGGCGCACCAGCGAGGCCCGGGTCCGGCTGACGCTGCCGCGGGCGACCCGGGTCCGGGCCGAGGTCCGCCGCGGGGAGGTGACCCTGTGGGGCTCGGACGGCGACCTCGTGCTCATCACCGACACGGGCACCATCGCCGGGCGGGAGCTGGGCGGGAGCGGTGTCGCCGCGCGCAGCCGCACCGGTGACGTCGTCCTGCACTTCGCCCGTCCCCCCGGGAAGGTGGCGGCGTACAGCGACAGCGGGGCGGTCACGGTCGTCCTGCCGGGTGGGCCGTACGCGGTCGACGTCGAGTCCGCGGATCCCGGCGCGGACTCGGTCACCCTGGATGTTCCGGTCGATCCGGGGGCGGCGCGGACGGTGTCGGTCCGCAGCCGGTCCGGCCGGGTGCGGGTGTGCGCCCCGACGCCCCAGGGCCCGGTACGGCTGTAGGCCGTGCCACAGGCCGAGCGGCGAGCGGGACGCGGCCTACAGGGTGTGGCGTGCCGTGGGGACGGCCGCCTCGTCCGGTCGTCTCAGCCGGATGGCTCGTCCGGATGGCTCGTCCGGATGCCTTGTCCGGATGCCTTGTCCGGATGCCTGTCGTGAACAGGACGTGTCCGGTTGTGCCGGGTCCGGCGCCTGACAGGGCTTACCCTCAGGGGTATGGCAGCGGTCAGGAGCGTCGTGGCGACCCGGGGGCTGACCGTGCGGGACTGTCTCGCCTCGGGCCGGCCGTCGTTCTCGTTCGAGTTCTTCCCGCCGCGGACCCCCGAGGGGGAACGCCACCTGTGGACGGCGATCAGGGAGCTGGAGCCGCTGCGGCCGTCCTTCGTGTCGGTCACCTACGGCGCGGGCGGGTCGACCCGGGCCGGCACGGTGCGGGTCACCGAACGTATCGCGATGGAGACGACCCTCACGCCGATCGGTCATCTCACCGCCGTCAACCACTCCGTCACCGAACTGCGACAGGTGATCGGCAGCTACGCCGGCGCCGGGGTACACAACGTCCTGGCGCTACGCGGCGACCCGCCCGGCGACCCGCAGGGGGAGTGGATCGCCCATCCCCAGGGGCTGCGCCACGCCGAGGAGCTGGTACACCTCGTCCAGTCGCTCGGCGACTTCTGTGTCGGGGTCGCGGCCTTCCCGGACCGCCACCCCCGCTCGCCCGACTTCGACACCGACGCGCGCTACCTGGTACGCAAGCTCACCGCCGGCGCGGACTATGCGATCACCCAGTTCTTCTTCGACGCGGACGCCTATTTCCGGCTGGTCGACCGGGTCCGCCGGCTCGGCTGTGAGGCGCCGATCATTCCCGGGGTGATGCCGGTGACCAACGTCGCGCAGATCGAGCGGATGGCGAAGCTGTCCGGGGCCGCGTTCCCCGCGGACCTGGCCAGGCGGCTGCACGCGGTGGCCGACGACCCGGCGGCGGTGCGGGCGGTCGGGGTGGAGGTCGCCGCCGACCTGTGCGAGAAGCTGCTCGCCGGTGGCGCGCCCGGCATCCACTTCATCACGTTGAACCGTTCCACCGCGACACGGGAGGTGTTCCACTCGCTACAGCGATGATCCGCCCACCACGGCGGCGACCCGCCTTTCACGGTGACAGCCGTGTCTACTCACCCGGACGTGTCGGGTGCGGCGGCCTGCCAGCTGTGGTGATCCTCGGGCCACCGGCCGCAGGGGGCGCGCGCTCCCCTGGGCCCAGTCGTCCCGTCGTCGTCAGTGATCTTTTAGTCGTTGTCCTCGTAGGCGTCGAAGACGCACAACAGCCATTCGTCCCGGAAGGGCTGCTCGCGCACGAGCGCGAAGCCGGCCAGGTTCGCCGCGTCCACCACGGCCGCCACCAGGTTGAGGTCCAGCGTGCCGAACACGGGGGTGATACGCACCGCGACCACCACCTGGTCGCGTTCGGTGTTGAAGACCGCTGTCGGGTCGAGGTCGTCGAGTGTCTCCACGACCAGTGGTGCATGCTTGGTCACCGGTTTCTCCTGCGGCCGCCCCCTGGCGGCCCTCGAAGGGCTGACGGTTGTCGGTAGTCCCGGTCGTCATCAGACGACGGAACGATACGCAGCAGGCATGATGCTCCGATGACCGCCCCGGTGCCGACCGGGCAAGCTGTCGCAAGACGTGGCCGGACCTACATGACAGTCATACTTCCACGAAACGCCCGTACGGGCCCGGTGCCGGCGAAGACAGCGGGCTGGCGCGGGCTCTCTCGCAGCTCCCGGGAGTCGCGGTCATCGTGGGCCTGGGCTTCCTGCTCCTGCGCCTGGCCTTCCGCAGCGTGGTCGTGCCGCTGACTGCTGCGATCATGAACCTGGTGGCCGCGGCGGCGGGCCAGGAACGGCCACAAGCGCGGACCCGGACCGTCCTCCGGCCGCGCTGATCTTCGTTCGGCCTTCCCCCCGGGCGCCGGAGCCCGCAGGGGCCCGCTGGACCAGCTCGGTTTTCGGGAGGCTCTCAGATGACGCGGGCCTGCCGGTGGTTGTCGCCGGGGCCGTGGGCGGGCCGCTGCTCGGCCGAAGGGGACGAAGGCCGCTCCTGGGCCGGCTCGGCGGGGGTGAGGCGCTTGCCCAGCACCGCGTATTCGATCCAGCTTCCCGGAAATCGAAAATTCGACAGTAGCGGAATGAAGCCCTCGCTGGCATACAGCCGTCGAGCCCTGCTGTCGGGTAGTTCCAGGGCGGACAGCGCGGCGGTCTGTTCCGGTGCCTCCCGCAGCAGTTCCCGCAGCAGACTGCGTCCCACCCCCCTGCCCTGGAACTCCGGCAGGACGTGGAGCTCGACGATCTCCAGACAGTCGCCGAGCCAGGTCACGGCGTCCTCGGGCCCCAGCGCGTCACTGACGACGTCGTGCCACCACTGCCCCTTCAGCCCCGGCAGGGCGTAGGTGAAGCCGACCAGGCGCTCGTCGGGGAGAAGGGCCGCGACCGCTCGCAGATCCCGGCGGTCGGCGTGCCGGCGGGCGTGCATGGTCCGTTCGATCGCCGCCCGCGCCGGGTCGGGCTCGTGGAAGTCCAGAAAGGCGGCCTTGTAGACGGCGATGACATCGGTCAGCCGGGCACGCATCCGCGCGGGTGTCCAGCGGATCAGCCTGATGTTCTCCACCAAGCCTGCCTCCTCGCGCTTTCGTTCCTGCCCCGGGCAGGCTGCCTGCCCGGGTGGCCTGTCTACCCGCGTCGATTACCGGCCACGCCTGGGCCGTGTCAGTCCCCTATACCATCTGAGGTCACTGACGATAACGGGTGCTCGGGGCGTTGCGCCCGACTCGGTCCGGATGAGGGCCTGTCGGTGAATCCTGTACGGTGCGGTGGCAGCGTGCCATATGCCAGGTGTTCCTGGTGGCCCGGGGCGTTCTCGCCGCCCGAGCCCCGCGTGGCCCGGCCTCGCCCGATCCTCGCTGTCGTGAAACAGACGGCCGGGCCGGCAGGGTTGCCGCGGCACAACCGCCGCTGACTCCGGTCGTCTGACCTACCGCCCGCTCGCCGGCTGGGTGACCGCGACCAGATGATCCCTGGCCGGGCCGGCCAGGTGCGCGGCCCCGGAGCCGGCCACCGGGCCGCCGACACCGCCGACACCGCCGACACCGCCGACACCGCCG
>NZ_CEVIVD010000018.1:6402-10544 GCF_982290655.1 Protofrankia sp. CiP1_Cm_nod3 | reverse complement strand
CCCGGCCGCCGGCCTTGTCCGGCCCATGTCGCGCTGGTCCGGCCGTGGCTTCCGACGATGTGGCGGTTCAGCCCACCGACGGTTCACCGCTGACAGCGATCCACTGCTGACAACGTGATAGCGGCCACCCGGTGGCGGCCACGACACCGCTCTCGGGGCACTCCCAGCCGTGCTCTCCGGCAACGTTGACGGTTCCGAGTGGGTGAGGTTTACTACTCCAGTAAGTCGAACATGTGTTCGACTTACTGGAGTAGGCCGTCGTGGCCTTGCCTACGACGACCAGAGCAGCTCGTCGTAGGCAAGGCCGTCATGCGAATAGCTGTCGCGCGAAAGATCGTCATGTGGATGAGCCACGTAGTGATGTCGTCGTATCGGAGGGAGCGGTCATGAGTCGGCAGGCCGTAGATCGACAGTCTCGAATCCAGGTCCCCCTCGCGGGGCTGCCTCGTCGTTCCCGCGACGAGCTGCTCATGGCCGCGCATCACGGCCTTGACGAAGCGAGCTTCGCCCGGGCTCCCGGGCAGCGGTACGCCCTGGCGCACCTGGCGGCGCTGCGGGCCGCCGCCGCTGTTCTCGTGGAACGGGCCCGGCCCCGCCACGGTCACCGTGGCCGGCCCGTCAGCGTCTGGCAGCTGCTGACACGAGTGGCACCCGAGCTGGCGGAGTGGGCACAGTTCTTCGCGGCCGGCGCGGCCAGGAGGACGGCCGCAGAGGCGGGCCTGTCCGTGGTCGGCGCCCGGGATGCCGACGACCTGCTCCGGCAGGCGGAGACGTTCCTCGCGGTGGTGGAGACCACGTTGGGCCTGCCGTCCCAGCCGGCGCTGACGGCCACGATCGTCAGCTGTGCCCCGCTTGTCGGCGTCACCCGCACGCCGGCGAAGGCAGGGGTGTGAACAGGACGAATACAGACAGCGCGGGCCGGGATGTGAAGCCGCACGCACACCGGGCACGGCCGGGGCACGGGTTCACCCCGCGTCCCGTGGACGGGCGGATTCTGTGGCTGCGGAGGCGGTGGCCCTCCCGCTGGCCGGTCGCGGCTCCTGAGCGGGCGGATTCTGGCCGCTGGAGAGACGCCTCCCGTTGTCGGGGGATCCTGGTTCTGGTCCGTCGGGGATCCCGGATGTCCGTCTACGTGCGGACGGAGGCTTCTGGCCGTCGGTTGTCGCGGGAGCCGTGTAGATCGTTTTGCGTATCGTAGATCAAACACTCACTATCGGTGACCGTTGGTGAGCGTCTTGATTATGACGGTAGGTCATTCGGATGGATTCAGTCATTGTTGGGGATGCCGCGCGATCGACAGCTGAAGGGTTGATCGGGGGGCTGAAGGCGGAAAAAGCGCGGGTTTTCCGCTCCTTCGGAGGTCATGGTTTCCGGACCGCCGACGGGGCGGTGCCACCGGACGCGCCTGTGGGGATCCAGGCGGTCACGGGACGAGCCCGGCGACGGCCGCCGGGCTGGGTGCTGCAGCTGATCGGTCTGTCTCTGGGCGGTCTCGTGGCCGGCATCGCCATCGGTTTCCGGCTACCGGCATGAGATTTCCGGCCACCGGTACGCGGGATGTGAGAGCGCAAGAGACGTACATGGAAGATGCGTACAGGAAACGCACGTGAGAGATGCGCCGATGCGTGAAGGGCGAGGGGGATGAGCCCGAGGGGGATGAGCCCGAGGGGGATGAGCCCGAGGGGGATGAGCCCGAGCGAATTGTAGCCACCCTGGCGCTTGGTCGCCCCGGTAGCGGTCGTTCGACGCCGGTCATCCAGTGCCGTCCCGCCAGCGTTGATCACGGTGCTGATCGTCATGGCGTCGGTCATCTCACCCTGACGTCGATCACCCCGGCGTCGATCACCCCATTGCGAGGTTCGCGGGAACCCGCCAGCGGGCATGGCCCGGGAAGGTCCAGGTCCCCGGGTCGCCTCGGGCTTCAAGGCCGCCGGGTCGCCGAGGGAGGTACGGCATGACCGTCAGAAGTCGTCCGGTGACATGGGGGGATCTGCGCCAGGCCGTGGTCTGGCGGGGGCTGTTGGACGCGCTGGCCACGGTGACGCCGCGAGCGGGCGACACGCTCGACGTGGTGGACGCGGGCGGCGGCAGCGGCGGGTTCGCGGTGCCGCTTGCCGAGCGCGGGCACCGGGTGACCGTGGTGGATCCCAGTCCGGACGCGCTCGCCTCTCTCGACCACCGGGCGGCGGAGCACGGGGTCAGGCATCTCGTGACAGCGCGTCAGGGAGATCTTTCCGTCCTGCCGGAGATCATCGGAGTGGGCCGTTCGGACGTGCTGTTGTGCCACACCGTGCTGGAGGTGGTGGACGAGCCGGTCACCGCGCTGACGGCAGCGGTGGCAGCCCTGCGTCCAGGTGGGCTGCTCAGCGTCGTTGCCGCCAACCGGGCGGCTGTCGTCCTCGCCCGTGCGCTCGCCGGCAGGCTCGCCGAGGCACAGCATGCGCTGACCGATCCCGGTGGGCGTTGTAGCGGCTCTGACCGGGCGCGCCGTTTCGATGGGGACGCGCTGGTGCGCATGGTAAGTGACGCCGGAGCCGATGTGATCGCGGTCCACGGGGTGCGGGTGTTCGCCGATCTGGTGCCCACGGCCGCCGTGGACGCGGATCCGTCCGCGGCGGAGCGGCTGCTCCAGTTGGAGATCGCCGCATCCTCCCGGGCGCCCTTCCGGGATCTCGCCGCCCACCTGCACGTCCTGGCTCACCGCCGGGACAACCGATGACACGACCGGACAGCACGGCCCAACGGCACAACCAGACAACACGGTCGGGCAGCGTGATCGGGCAGCACGATCAGACGGCATGACCAGATGGCATGACTGTGTGTGGCGGATGCTCGACTGCGCTCTCGTGGGCTCACAGGGCCGGTTGATGACGGGATGGGCTGGCGAGGGGCTGATGCGAGACCGACAGGAGGCTGGTGCCAGGGCGGACCGGAACGATCGTGATCAGGCGGGCGCACGGTGCAAGCGGTGCGGTACGCACGGGAGTGGCTGTCGAGCGCGTCCGGCATCCCTCGGATGCGGCTTTCCCGCGACGCCGTGGCCAGAAGCCATGGCCAGAAGGGCGTGGCAGGACGGAGGAGGGCTTCCGGCGCGGCAGTGACGAGGGCTTCCAGCGAGACGGCGGGACGGAGGAGGGCTTCCTGCGAGACGGCAGGACGGTGAGAGCTTCCGGCGCGGCAGAACAGTCAGAACAGTGAGGGCTTCCCCATGGCGACGGGGCGATTACACGCCGATCGTCCAGGGTGGGAGTGGGCCGGCTCCACCTGGGCCCGGGATGAGGGCTTCCCCACGGAAGCGGAACCGATCATACCGCGTGGCATGGGCCTTCGCACCTGCGGGGAGGAGCCAGAGCAGCAGGAAGCGATCGGTCTGTCTCGGCATGGTTGGTTGCCTACCGCCCATGCCCGGTCGTGCCTATTCTTGGGTGTCAGGTTCCGTCTGCCGGACCTGCCGGCCGTGGGAGGAGCGTCGATGCCGCTCTCGGAAAATGAGCAGCGCCTGCTTGATCAGATCGAGCGCGCCCTCGTCGAGGACGATCCCAAGTTCGCGAGCACGGTCCGCTCGACGAACCCTCGCACCTATCTCATGCGCAGGGTCCGCCGAAGCCTCCTCCTGTTCGTGGTGGGGCTGGTCGTCCTGCTCGTGGGAGTCGTTCTCAACCGGACACCGCTGATCGTGGTCCTTGGTGTGCTTGGTTTCGCCACGATGCTGTTCGCGGCGTCCCGGGGTGCTGCCGATCTTCGCCGGATCAGCGGTCGGGGCGGGGAGGCCAGCAGCCGCCGTCCGGCGGCCCCCCGCCGTCGGACCCGCCCCCCGTTCACCGAGCGGATCGAGGAACGGTGGCGCCGCCGATGGGATGAGCGTTGACCGGCAGGAGCCGTCGCCAGCCGATGAGATGATCAGTAGGCGGGATGGCCGTCGACCAGTAACGACCAAGTTGTGGTAGCGGTCGTTGACCGCGGGCCGGCGACCGCCGTCAGCCGGCAGTCAGCATGAACAACCGGTTTATGCGCTCGGCGGTCATGCGCCCGGCGTTCGCACCCTGTCCCGCTGCGTGTTCTGACTGTGTTGCCTGTTCCGAGCGTGCTGGCTGCGTTGGCCGTTCCGGCTGTTCCGGCTGTTCCGGCCGTTCTGGCCGTTC
>NZ_CEVIVD010000018.1:0-6082 GCF_982290655.1 Protofrankia sp. CiP1_Cm_nod3 | reverse complement strand
TGCCGGCTGTTCTGGTCGTGCCGGAGTGCTGCCGGGCGTCTCGGCTTCGGGCGGCTCCCCGTCCGGACCAGGCTGCGCAGGCCCCTCAGGTCGGCGACCACGGAGCGGGGGACTGCGGTGGCCCAAACGCGGCTGGTACGCGGCGTTATCTTCTTCAGGATGCGCGTAACTGTCTGTAGATCACGTCCGATTCGTTCGTCCGGTGCGTGGGAGCGGACCAGGGCCAGCGGCGCGTAGCAGGCGAGTTCCTCCGCCTCGGCGATCCGGAGCAGGGCAGCCAGGGCCTCCTCGGCCTCCGCCGTCGTGATCGTTCGCTCGGGGGTGCGGGCGTTGGCCGCGATGTGAGCGCTCAGCCGCGTCGCGCTGGCTCGCGGGGACTCGTTCGGCCGCAGCGGCATGCCGAGATCGACGGTGAGGTCGGCCAGTTCGGCCCAGGCCGCGTGCGCACGGCTGTCGGCCGCCGCGTCCCCGTCGTCGGGGGCCTCCCGCAGGGTGGCCCTGAGGCGCTGTCGACGGCGGGCCATCCGCAGCAGGGCTGGTCCACCCAGTGGCGCGAGGAGGGCGGCCCCCGGCAGGAACCACCAGAGGATCGCGGGCAGCGGCCCGTCGCTGGTGGGCCGCGGCTGTGTGAGAGGCTGATGCGCCACCGTGTCCTGCCCGTCGCCGCTGGTGGTGCCTGCGCTCGGCGCGGCGGTCTCGGGCGCGGACGACGACCGGGCGGCGCCCGCCTGCACGGAAGCCGTGCTCCCTCCAGCCGGCTTCTGGACCTGTGAGTAGCCGGGGATGGCGATGCCCGCACTCGCTGGCGGGGTCGGCTCGAAGGGGATCCATCCGGTGGGGGCGAACCACACCTCTGGCCACGCATGCATGTTCTTGTTGGTCATCAGGTAGCTGCCGTCCGGCTGCCGTTCGCCCGCGTTGAAGCCGATCGCCACCCGGGCCGGGATCCCCAGCGACCGCAGCAGCACCGTCATCGCGGAGGCGAACTGCTCGCAGTAGCCGCGTTTGCGCGTGAACAGGAAGTCTGTCAGCGCCCCGGCCTGGGTGGTGGGTGCGCCGTCCAGGTCGTAGGTGAAGGCACCGCTCTGCAGGTAGTTCTGGATGGCGACAGCCTGCTGGTAGGGGCCGGACGCGGTTCGCGTGAGCTGCCGTGCCAGGTTGTGGATCCGGGGGTCGGTGCTGGCGGGCAGTTCGGTGTCGATCTTCAGCTCGGCTGGGACGGCTGTCAACGTGGTCGTGAGCTCTTCGCGGGTGGGGGCTGGGACGGCTGCTTCGACCTGGTAGGTCGCGTCGGCGGTGGAGGTCCGGGTGCTGAACACCGTGCCGGTCTCGGCGGCCAGCCGCCAGTCACCGTCAAGACCGGTGATTCTGGTCGGGGTGCCGGGCAGCGGGAGGTAGTTCGCCTCCAGGTCCTTCGACACGCGGATGGCCGCGGCGATCTGCGTGCTGTGGGCGGTGGCTGTCGGCCTGGGCAGGCCGTTGCTGATTTTTGCCTCGCGTCCGGCGCGCAGCGCCCGCAGGGTGAACTGTTGCCCGTCGAACTGTTCGAGCGCGGTCAGCCGCAGATACTGCGGTGACGTGGTGCGCACCGACACCAGTTCCTTTGTCAGCGGGGAGTGCAGTTGCTGCGCCAACGAGACGATCGGCTGGATGACAACCGTCGAGCCGGGGCCGTCGTCATGGTTGTTGCCCTGACCGTGCGTGACAAGCGCCAGTTCCTGTAGCGAGGGCAGCGCGGCCGGTACAGCCACCGCGCACACCATCGCGCACACGGTGATCCCGATGACGTGGACGCCGGCTCTGTTGCCCAGCCGCGGGGATGCCGACGAGGCGGCATCCGATGCGCCCTGGCCAGGGCCATGATCAGAGCCAGAGCCAGAGCCAGAGCCAGAGCCAGAGCCAGAGCCAGAGCTATGGCCGGTGCCGACGCCTGGGCCGGGTGCGCCGGAACCCGATGCGGGGGCTGACGCGGTGGTGACCGGTTTTCGCCAGCGTTCGATGCTGGTGTGGCCGTCCACTATCAGCAGCAGGAGGAAGCCCAACGCGCCGAGAACGAACCGGACCGGCCCGACGCCGTCCGGCAGCACCGCCGCCGGCAGCATGAACAGCGCCAGCAGCGGGAGCCCGGCGAGTGCCGGACGCCGGGCCACCGTCATCAGGAAATCGACGACCATCGTGACCAGATGGACGCCGATGAGGACGAGCAGCGCCAGACCCGGCCGTTGCGGTACCGGCGCGGCGAACCGAGCCACGTCGTCCCGGCCGGTGGCGATCAGGGAACGCAGCGTTTCCAGCGTCTGGCTGGTCGGCAGCACGCCGGCGAGGGCGGTTTCCCGCGCACACAGTATGGTCGCCGCGACGAGCAGGCTGAGTGCCTCCAACAGCACGATGCCCGGGACGGGCAACCGCAGGGCCTGGCCCAGCACGGACGTTCCCGCCACCACCGCCGTGGCCGCGACAGCCAGCCGCAGCCACCACAGGCCGTCGAACAACGGCGCGAGCGCGAACGCGCACAGCAGCGACGCGAGTGCGCCACCGAGAGTAGCGGTCAGGGTGGGGGGCAGGCGCGTGATCATCGCCGCAGGCCTGCTTCCGCCTCTGGCTGCCCTGCCGTGGCCGCGTCTTCCGGGGTCTCCTCAGGCCGCACCCGCGTGGCCGGTGACCGGGGTGTTGCGGACGGGCGCGCCGGCTCGGGCCTGCTGTCGGCGCGTTCCCGCATGGCAGACAAGCGGGGCAGGGGGGACGTTCTGGCGCTGTCGGGCGGTCCGGGTGGGAGGGCTGTCGGGCGTGCGGTGGGTGGGCGTGTGGTAGGTGGTGCCGTGCTGGTCGTGTCAGGCGGGAAGGATCTTGGGCCGCCGGTGGCCCGGCTGGTAATGGCTGGGTCAGCGGCGGTCGGCCAGGTGGCCGCTGGTCTGCCGACCCTTGGCCTGCCGGCCGCCGCGCTGCTGGTGGCCGAACTCTCAGCGGCCGAACCTCTGATGGCCGAATCGCTGCTGGCTGGCCAGGCGGTGGCCTGACCGGTGGTAGCAGGGCCAACGGCCGCCGAATCAGGAGTCGCCGGGCCAGGAGCCGTCGGGCCAGGAGCGGCCGAGGCAGGAGCCGCCGAATCAGGAGTCGCCGGGCCAGGAGTCGCCGGGCCAGGAGTCGCCGGGCCAGGAGTCGCCGGGCCAGGAGTCGCCGGGCCAGGAGCGGCCGAGGCAGGAGCGGCCCGGCCAACAGTGGATGGCCACTCGAGCGGCTGGCTCGACGAGGCCGACGGATCCGGATGCCGTGGTTCCGGATGCCGCGGCTGCGTGGGACCACTCCCTTGGGCGACGTGCCGTGGTTCCGGATGCCGTGGCTGCGGTGGCTGCGGTGGCTGCGGTCGGCCATGGTGGATCACGCCTGTGCTCTGGGCGCCGGCCGCCTGACGCCCGGCCCTGTTGTTCTTCCCGCTGCCGGCTGTGCTTCGTCCGGAGCTCCGCTGGGACCCACCCGGCCACAACGTGGCGAGGGTGTCGCCGTAGCCGGCGACGATCACAGTCCAGCCGTGACGCTGGAAGACCGCGCGGCAGGCGCGCAGGTTCTCCTGCCCGGTGGCCTCCTGCCCGGCTGCGGCATGGTTCCCGTCCCAGGTCGCGACGTTGACGAGCACGACCGTCGCGAGTGTGCCGCGCGGGCGGGCCCTGGCGAGTATCCCTGCTCGTGCCGGCTCGGTGGAGCCGAGGACCGCCACGAGTATCCCGTCGCCGGCGAGGTGGGCCAGGCCGCGCCGGCCGGGGATGGGCGGGCCCGGGGATGCCGCACGGGACGGCGGACCGGCGTCGGCGGTGGTCACCACGGCGAGCGCGTCCAGCAGCGCGGTGGTGCTGCGGGTCGGCTTCCGTGGTCCGCCCGCGGCCGGTGCGGCCGCCAGGCTGCCGTCACAGATCAGGTCGACCAGGTGGCCGCTCTCGGTGAGATGCGCCGCGACCGAGCCAGCGGCGCTGACCGCCCACTCGAACGAGGAGGCCGGCCCCTGACCGGCCCAGGCCGCGGAGCGGGTGTCGAGCAGGACGGTCGCGCTGGCCGGGCGGGAGCTCTCCTCCCGGCGCACCATCAGCTCACCGGCGCGGGCACTGGTGCGCCAGTGGATCCGTCGCAGGTCGTCCCCGGCCTGGTAGGGGCGGGTGACGAAGTCGTCGGTCCCCATGGTGGGCCGGTCGCGCTGGCGGAGGTCACCGATCGTGATCTGCCTGCCGGGGCGCGACGCGGGCAGCGTTTCCACCGGCGGGGTGACGACCAGTTCGTCGCGGCTGCGGAACGTGCGGGTGAGCTCGCACAGCCCGAACGGATCCGTGATCCGGATCGCCATCGGCCCGATCAGGTAACGGCCGCGCAGCCGGGGGCGAAGCTGATAGGTGAAGTACCGGGCGCCCCCCGGCTCCACCCGGTCGAGCATGAAGCGCGCCCGGAAGCCGAGATGGGCGGGGATGTCGTCATCCACCAGCAGCACCGAGGAGGAACGCCGACTCATGTTGTCGATCCGGACACCGACCGACACCACCGCCCCCACGGTCACGCGGGCGGGTGTCAGGCGCCGGTGGCAGGCGAGCCGGTAGCGGGTCCGGCACACGAACGCCGTCGCGCACAGCGGCAGGGTGAGCAGCAGCAGGCCGGCCCGCAGGAGGTCCTTCTCGCCGACCACGACCGCCAGCCCGCAGCAGACCAGCCCGGTGACCACGAAACACTGCCCGCGGACGGTCAGGCCTCGTAAGGCTGCCAGGAAGTCCGACACAGCGATCTAACGGCCACGGTGCGACGGACGTGCCCCCCGGTGCGGGATGGGGACCCGCGTGAGGATGTCCGCGACGATCCGGGAGGCGGCCTCGACGGCGGACCCGCCCGACGCCGCGGTCTCCGCTCTGACCAGCAGCCGGTGGGTGAGGACCGGTTCGGCCATCGCCTGGACGTCGTCGGGGACGACGAAGGCGCGGCCGTCGAGGGCGGCGTGGGCCCGGGCGGTCCTGATCAGGTGCAGGGCCGCGCGCGGGGAGGCACCCAGGACGAGCTCCGGGTGCCGGCGGGTCGCCGTCACGAGATCGACGATGTAGCGGCGTACCTCGTCGGCCACGTGGACCGAACGGACCAGGGAGATGAGTCTGGTGATCTCGGCGGCCTCGGTGACCGGGTCGACCGCGTCGAGGGGCTCGGTGTTGCCATGGCTGTCCAGCATGGCCAGCTCGGCCGCGGATGACGGATAGCCCATGGACACCCGTGCGGTGAAACGGTCCCGTTGCGCCTCGGGCAGGGGATAGGTGCCTTCCATCTCGATCGGGTTCTGGGTCGCGACGACCATGAACGGCGATTCCAGGTGATAGGTGACGCCATCAATGGTGACCTGGTGTTCCTCCATGCATTCGAGGAGTGCCGACTGCGCTTTGGGGGCGGCTCGGTTGATCTCGTCGGCTATGACCAGGTTGGAGAAGACCGGCCCGGGGCGGAACTCGAAGTCGCGGGTGTCCTGGTTGTAGACGCTCACCCCCGTGACATCGCTGGGCAGCAGGTCGGGAGTGAACTGGATGCGGCGGACGCGGGCGTCGATCGAGCGCCCCAGCGCCTTGGCGAGCATCGTCTTGCCGACGCCGGGCACGTCCTCGATGAGCAGGTGGCCTTCGGCGAGCAGGACGACCAGGGATGTCCTGACCACCTCGGGCTTGCCGTCGATGACGCTCTCGACCGCGCGGGTCATGCGCGTCGCGACATCCGCGAGGTGGCGCAGGCCGGTCCCGGGCTCGCGCCACGGTATGACGCCGGGCTCCGTCACCGTCACGTCGGCCTCCGTCCCCAGATCGGCGAGGTGGGCCCGGCGGCCCCCCCACAAGTGTGGCACCGAGCGGAAGCCGATCTTCACCGGCGGGAATCATCCGTCCGCTCCGTCCGGAAAGCGTACTCATTCGCGGCGGCGGTCGAGGATAGCCGCTGCATCGGTTACCGGAGGTGTTTTTGACACGTTCGGTCAAAAGACACATTGATGCCGGAGAGGTGATCTCCAGGCCCCGCCGGACGTGGGCGTGGGGGTGTCCGGAGTGTCGGACAGGTGGGGGGGAGTGGGGTACAGTGG
>NZ_CEVIVD010000017.1:48896-56025 GCF_982290655.1 Protofrankia sp. CiP1_Cm_nod3 | reverse complement strand
CCCCGGTCCCGGCCGCCGCACCTGCACCGGTCCCGACCGCCGAACCCGAACCCGCCCCGGCCGCCGAACCCGTGCCGTCTACGCCCGGCCAGGCGGCCGGTGCCGTCCCACCAGCTGATGTGATCATTTTTCGGCTGACGGACGGTGGACGGGTGGTCGTTCGTCCCAGCGGCACCGAACCGAAGATCAAGGCCTATCTGGAGGTGGCCGTCCCGGTCGAGCCCACGGCGGACGCCGACGGCCTCGCACGCGCCCGCCGCGAGGCGGACACCCGCCTGGCCACGCTCCGCGCCACCGTCCACCATCTGCTCCTCGGCCCCTGAACGGAGAAGATCGGCGATTGTTTGTCGTTGTGTACGCTTTTTCGCCCGAAAACCGTACACAACGACAAACAATTGACGATCATGCGCCGCTGGTGGGCGGCTCGGAGTCAGACGGCGCCGAACTGGCGGTCGCCGGCGTCGCCGAGGCCGGGGACGATGAAGGCGTTGTCGTCGAGCCGTTCGTCGATACAGGCGGTGACGATCCGGACGTCGAAGCCGCCCGCGTCCAGCGCGGCGACCCCTTCGGGGGCGGCGAGTACGCAGACCAGAACCATGCCGGTAGCGCCGCGGCCGGCCAGCAGGTTCAGGCAGTGCGCGGCCGATCCGCCGGTGGCGAGCATCGGGTCGAGCAGCAGCACGGGATAGTCGGTGAGGCTCGCCGGCAGTGACTCCAGGTAGGCGTGGGGCTGGAAGGTCCGCTCGTCCCGGGCCAGGCCGACGAAGCCGGTCCGGGCCTCGGGCAGCAGGCCGAGGGCCGCCTCCAGCATCCCCAGCCCCGCCCGCAGGACCGGCACGACGATCGGCGCCATGGCCAGCCTGCTGCCCACCGCCGGGGTGAGCGGGGTGGCCACGGCGTGGCGGACCGTCGGCAGCTCCCGGGCGGCCTCGTAGATCAGCATCGTGGACAGCTCCCGCAGCGCCGCGCGGAACACCGGTGGCTGCGTCCCCTTGTCGCGCAGCATGGTCAGCCGCGCGGCCACCAGCGGATGTTCGACGACGTCGACCCGCACAACTGCCTCCCGCCGTCCGAGGACCCTCACCTGGCCCGCTGGAACTCCGGCTGCCACCACACCCGTACCGCACCCGTAATGATGGACGCTATGACGAGCTTCCCAGCCGGAGCGGACCGTCCCGCCGGAACCGGTGGAACCGGCGCGACGGTGCCGGGCCCTCCCGCTCCCCCACGCCGGGCCGAACTCGCCCGGATGATCGATCACACCCTGCTGCACCCCGAGGCGACCGGGGAGGAGATCCTCGCGCTGTGCGGCGAGGCCACCGAGCTGGGCGTCGGCGCGGTGTGTGTCGCGCCCACCCACGTCTACCTGGCTGCCGCCGCGGCCCGCCGGGGCCGGCCGAAGGACGAGCGGGCGGCGGCGGACGACCCGGCGTTCGCCGTGGCCTCGGTGGTCGGGTTCCCGCACGGCACCCATCTGACCATGGTCAAGGCGCAGGAGGCCCGCCGGGCCGTGGCCGACGGCGCGGACGAGATCGACCTGGTGATCGACCTGGCCTGCGCGATGGAGGAGAACTGGCGGTCGATCGAGACCGAGATCACCGAGGTACGGCTGGCCGTCCCGCCGCACGTGATCCTCAAAGTGATCATCGAGAGCGCGCTGCTGCCGGACGCCGGCATCGCGGCGGCCTGCCGGGCCGCGGAGGCCGGCGGGGCGGAGTTCGTGAAGACGTCGACGGGCTTCCATCCGGCGGGCGGGGCGAGCCTGCGGGCGGTGCGGGCGATGGCGGCGGCGGTCGGTGGACGGCTCGGGATCAAGGCCAGCGGGGGCATCCGTACCGCCGAGCAGGCGCTCGCCCTCGTCGGCGCCGGCGCGACCAGGCTGGGCATGTCCGCCACCCGGGACGTGCTCGCCGCTGTCCCGGAGTAGCGCCGACGTCCCAAGCAACGCCGGTGCCCCAAGCAACGCCGACGTCCCAAGCAACGCCGGTGCCCCAAGCAACGCCGGTGCCCCAAGCAACGCCGACGTCCCGGCGTAGCGCCGGTGCCCCGAACAGCGCCGGTGCCCCGAACAGCGCCGGTGCCCGCGGCGACGTCTACCGCTGGGCGGAGAGGGCCTTCTTCGCGGCGGTGAGGAACTTGTTGCCGGCCGTGGCCAGTTCGGCGGACTCGGCGCTGGCCTGGTGCTCCCAGGCGCCGTAGGTGTCGCCGGCGCGGTAGCCCCGCAGCACATCGGTCAGGCGGTGCATGCACTCGATGGCGTCGTCGTAGTGACGGGTGACCGGGGCGGTCGGGCCGAACCTGACACGCAGCCGCCCGTAGGCGGTCCGGGCCATTTCGTTCGCGTGGTTCCGGCGCTTCAGATATTCTTTCGCCTCGTCGTCGCCGTCCATTATCCCCCGGGACCACAGTGAAATACAGTAGGCGGTGACCAGTTGGGACCGGGTCAGCTGCTCGGCGGCGAAGTCCAGCACGTCACGGCATTCCTTCTGGACGGCGAGACGATGCGAGCGCCGTGTTTCCATACGGCCGGAGAAGGCGCTGATCCCCGGCGCGCCGATGCCGGTGACGACAACACTGACAATCGCAAGTAGCATCACGTCCGACATGATCAGCCATGCTAGCGGAGCGGCCCGGTTCGTCTGGTTCGCGCGGCGCGGCCTGGAGCACGGGCCGGCCCGCCGGCACCGGCGGCGCGGGGGCGGTCACCCCCGTAAGCTCCTGACCGCGCAGGCCGCAAGGTGGTCGTTGACCAGACCACACGCCTGCATCAGCGCATACGCTGTCGTGGGGCCGACAAAGACGAAGCCATGGGATTTCAGTTCCCGGGCCAGCGCCGCCGACTCGGCCGTGGTCGCCGGCAGGTCCGCCGTTACCAGCGGCACCGCCGTGGTCACGGGCCGGAACGACCAGATTAGTTCCTCGAACGACCCGTCCAGCGCCAGCAGCGCCCGGGCGTTGGTGATTGTCGCGAGAATCTTCCGGCGGTTGCGGATGATTCCCGCGTCCGCCGCCAGCCGTTCGACGTCGGCCGGGCCGAAAGCCGCGACGGCCACCGGGTCGAAATCCGCGAACGCGGCCCGGAAGGCGTCCCGTTTACGCAGGACGGTGAGCCAGGAAAGACCGGACTGGAACGCCTCCAGGCTGAGCCGCTCGAAAAGCCCGGCCCGGTCGCGGACCGGGCGCCCCCACTCGTCGTCGTGATAGGAGATGTATTCCGGCGCGGACAGCGCCCACGGGCAGCGCGGGCGCCCGTCCGGCCCGGCCACGGCACCGCCGGGGGCCCCGGCCCGCCCGGAGCCGGCGTCCGGACCGGCCAGGCCATCCGGGCCGTCCGGGCTATCCGGGCCGTCCGGGCTATCCAGAACGGTCAGGCTATCCGGGCCGTCCGGGCTGTCCGGGCTATCCGGACCGTCCGGAAAGGTCAGGCCGGCCAGGCCATCCGGGGCGGCCAGGCCGGCCGGGGCGGCCAGGCCATCCGGGGCGGCCGGGCCGGCCGCGGCGAGCGGCGGGTCACCCATCGCCGCACACCGGCGCGAACCCAGGCTTGATCACGTCGTTGATGAGCGCCAGCCGCTGGTCGAACGGGATGAACGCCGACTTCATCGCGTTCACCGTCAGCCACCGGATGTCCGGCCATCCGTACCCGAAGGCGTCCACCAGCGCGGCGAACTCGCTCGACAGCGTCACCCCGCTCATCAGCCGGTTGTCGGTGTTGACCGTCACCCGGAAGTGCAGGCCGCGCAGCAGGCCGATCGGATGCTCGGCGATGCTCGCGCACACGCCCGTGTCCACGTTGGACGTCGGGCACATCTCCAGCGGCACCCGGACGTCCCGGACATAGTTGGCCAGCTGCCCGAGGGCCGCGTTCGCGTCGGTGTCGACAGTGATGTCGTCGGTGACCCGGACGCCGTGGCCGAGCCGGTCGGCGTTGCACCACTGCAGGGCCTCCCAGATGGACGGCAGCCCGAACGCCTCCCCGGCGTGGATCGTGTAGTGGCCGTTGGCCCGCTGCATGTACTGGAACGCGTCGAGGTGGCGGGTCGGCGGGTATCCCGCCTCGGCTCCGGCGATGTCGAAACCGACAACCCCTCTGTCCCGCCACCGGACGGCGGCCTCGGCGATCTCCAGCGAGCGGGCCGCGTGACGCATCGCGGTCAGCAGCGCGCGGATCTTCAGCCCGGTACCGGCCGACCCGGCCCGGAAGCCGTCGATGACGGCCTCGATCACCGCGTCGAGCGCCAGCCCCCGCTCGACGTGCAGTTCGGGGGCGAAACGGACCTCGGCGTAGACGATGCCGTCGGCGGCGAGATCCTCGGCGCACTCGCGGGCGACCCGGGCGAGCGCGCCCGGGGTCTGCATCACCCCGACGGTGTGGCTGAACGTCTCCAGGTAGCGCACGAGCGACCCGCTGTGGGCGCCGCCGCGGAACCAGGTCGCGAGCTTGTCCACGTCGGCGGTGGGCAGCCCGCCGTAGCCCACCTCGTCCGCGAGCTCGACGACGGTCGCCGGCCGCAGCCCACCGTCGAGATGGTCGTGCAGCAGCACCTTGGGCACCCGCCGGATGGCCTCCAGCGTGGGCGGGGACGGCACGGACACGGACACGGTCATCGTCCGAAGATATATCCGAAGGCACGGCCGTCTTACCCGGTTCCCGCGCCCGGTCGGCGAGCCGGACGGAGGATCCGTCGGCGGAGCCCCGCCAGAGAAGATCCATTCATGGATTGCCCGGGAGAACCCCCCGGAAAGAAACAAAGCGGATAATACACCGTGAAAATATCCGTCGACGGAAATCAGCGACAGGAATCAGCGGCGAAAATCATCGGTGGGCATCCGGGATGCCGGTGGCCGGCATCCGCCAGCCGGCGCCCGCGGGTGGACGCCTACCGGTGGGCTCTACCGGTGGACGCCTATGCGCAGGCTGCCTATGCGCAGGCTGTAGGGCAGCCGGGCGGCTCCGGGCTACCGGTAGGCCCCACCGGTGGACGCCTACCGGGGGCCCTCCAGTAGGCAGGCCCTACGGGTGGACGTGGTCGAGGACGAGCGGCTGGACGGGCGGCGGGGTGTCCGCGATCTCGACGGCGTCGGTGAGGGCCGCCCGGGCGGTGGCCAGCCGGGCCGGGTCGTCGGTGTGCAGCTCCAGCAGCGGCGCCCCGGCGACGACCCGCTCGCCGATGCCGGCGGACCACCGCACGCCCGCGGCCACCGACACCTCGTCGTCCTGGCGCGCCCGGCCCGCCCCCAGCCGCCAGGCCGCCAGGCCGACGGCGCGCGCGTCCAGCCGGCGCAGGAAGCCGGTCGCGGGCGCGGGCACCGTTTCGACGTGCCGGGCCATGGGCAGGGGCGCGTCCGGGTCGCCGCCCTGCGCGGTGACCATCCGTCGCCACACGTCGTGCGCCCGGCCCGCCGCGAGGACGTCCGCCGGATCCGGGCCGCCGGCCAGCCCGGCGAGGGCGAGCATCCGTCTGGCCAGCGTGACCGTCACCTCGACCAGGTCTGCCGGGCCGCCACCGCGCAGGGCCGCCACCGCCTCGTCGACCTCGAGCGCGTTGCCGGCGGTCCGCCCCAGCGGGGTGTCCATGCCGGTCAGCAGCGCCTCCGTGCGCATCCCGGCCGCGTCACCCAGGGTGACCATGTTCTCGGCCAGCTCCCGGGCCGGCGCCTGGGCCGTCATGAAGGCGCCCGAGCCGACCTTGACGTCCAGCACCAGCGCGGACGTCCCCTCGGCGATCTTCTTGCTCATGATCGACGAGGCGATCAGCGGGATCGACTCGACCGTGCCGGTCACGTCCCGCAGCGCGTACAGCTTCCGGTCCGCCGGGGCCAGGCCGGCGCCCGCGGCGGCGATGACCCCGCCGACGTCGGTGAGCACCGAACGCATCCGCTCAGGCGTCAGCGAGGCCCGCCAGCCGGGGATGGCCGCCATCTTGTCCAGCGTCCCGCCGGTGTGGCCGAGCCCGCGGCCGGCGAGCTGCGGCACCGCCGCGCCGCAGGCCGCCACCAGCGGCACCAGGACCAGCGAGACCTTGTCACCGACACCGCCGGTGGAGTGCTTGTCCACGGTCGGGCGGCCGAGCCCGGACAGGTCGAGCCGTTCGCCGCTGGCGACCATCGCCGCGGTCCACCGGGACAGCTCCGCCGGCCGCATGCCGCGCCACACCACGGCCATCAGATAGGCCGCCATCTGCTCGTCGGGGACAGCGCCCGCCGTGTAGGAGCTGATCAGCCAGTCCACGGCCGCGTCGGGCAGGCTGCCGCCGTCCCGTTTCGTCCGGATCAGGTCGACGACGTGAAAAGTCACGGAAAGCCACCGCCATCCCGTCCTGCGCGGGCGTCCTGGCCGGTGGCGGTGGCGGTGGCTGTGCCGGCACCGGCACCGGCACCGGCACCGGTGGCGTGGGCGACGGGCGGTGGCGGCAGGTCGGCGGGGCCGAAGGCGTCCGGCAGCAGCTCCGCCAGCCGACGCGGGTCACCGGCCGTCGCCACCAGGAGGTCCGGGCCACCGTGCTCGTACAGCAGCTGCCGGCACCGGCCGCAGGGCAGCAGCGGCGCGCCGGCGCCGTCCACGCAGGCGAACGCCACCAGCCGGCCGCCGCCGGCGGTGTGCAGTGCCCCTACCAGCACACACTCGGCACACAGCGTGAGGCCGTAGGAGGCGTTCTCGACGTTGCAGCCCACGACCAGCCTGCCGTCGTCCACCATGGCGGCGGCACCGACGCGCAGCCGTGAGTACGGGGCGTACGCACGGGTCGCCACCCGGGCGGCCTCGGCCCGCAGCCGTCGCCAGTCGACGGCATCCACCGTGGGCACGCCCGCGGGGCCAGCCGTGATGCCGTCCACGGGGCCGATCACAGGACCCGCCCCGGCGCCGGCCGCGGGACCCCAGCCTCAGGAGCGCTTCCCGCGGCCATGCGACACCTCCCGAAGGCCCGGACCCGTCCCGGGCGACAGCGCACAGCCCAGCATGCCCGACCCGGACGCCCCGGAAGCCGGCTTCCGGCCGCGCGGAGAAACAGGCGGAGAAACAGATGCCGAGGCAGGCAGGCCGCCCGGGAACAGCCGGGCTCCCCGGCCGCGCGGGAAACCCGGTCGCCGGTGCCGGCCCGCCGGTCACAGCGCTCCCGGTGCCGGG
>NZ_CEVIVD010000017.1:46869-48538 GCF_982290655.1 Protofrankia sp. CiP1_Cm_nod3 | reverse complement strand
GGCGACCGTCCAGGCAGCCACTGCCCGGACCACCCAGACGGCGACCGTCCAGGCAGCCGCTGCCCGGACCGTCCGGTCGCTGTCCGGACGGCGACTGTCTGGACAGCGACTGTCGGACCTGCGGCGACAGCGACTGATGTAATGCTGCTGATTCGCAGAGTAAGGATGGCCGCGGACAGGGCGTCCGATCAGCAAACGACACCCTGACAAACGGACGGTATAGCCGCGCTCACACACTGTCGGCTACAGGAGGACGCGTTGGATCCCGCCGACACGGACACGCCGACGACCGTCCAGCCAGCTCCGCCCGCCCCCGGGCCCAGCGCGACACCGGCCCCCGGGCCCAGCGCGACACCGGCCGCGGCCGGCGGTACGCCCGGCCGCGGCCGGCGGCGCGAGAGCCTCCGGCCGCACGCCCTGACCGGGTCGGGCTACCTCCTGCTGGCCCTGCTGCTGACCGCCCGGGTGTGGCCCGACCCGACCCGGAACATCATCGCCGGCAACCCGAACGACACCGCCCTGTACTGCTGGTGGCTGGCACACACCGCACATGCCGTCACCAGCCTGTCGAACCCCTTCGTCACGCACCTGGCGAACGCGCCGGAGGGGATAAACGCGCTGTGGAACACCTCCGTGCTGGTCCCCGGCCTGCTGCTGACGCCGGTGACCCGGGTCGCCGGGCCGGTGGCCTCCTACAACCTGCTCGTCGTGCTGGCGTTCTCGCTGTCCGCGTTCAGCGCCTACCTGTTCGCGCGGAAGCTGCGGGTGCGCGCCGCGGCGGCCGGCGTCGCCGGGCTCGTCTACGGTTTCTCGCCGGCGCTCGTCGCGGCCGGGACAGGACATCTCAGCCTGGCCCTGGCGCCGGCCGTGCCGTTGCTGCTCGGCCTTGTCGTGGACGCCGTCCGGGGGACGCGGCGGCCGGCGCGGACCGGCGTGCTGCTCGGCGTCGGCGCCGGCCTGCAACTGCTGACCGGCGAGGAGGTGCTGCTCATCACCGCGGTGACGGCCGCCGTCGGGATCGTCCTGCTGCTGGCGAGCCGGCCGGAGTATCTCCGCCGGGCCGGCGGGCCACTGCGCGCGTTGGCGATCGCCTTCCTGACCTGCCTGGCGCTGGCCGCGGTGCCGCTGTGGATCCAGTTCTTCGGGCCGTTGCGGGCCCACGGCAGCCCGTTCCTGGCGAACTTCTTCAAGAGCGACCCGACCGGCCTGTACGTCCCTTCCGAACGCCAGTGGCTCGCGACATCCGCGCAGAGCGCGCGGGCGGCCGAGTTCCCCGGCGGCGCGCCGGAGTACATGAACTTCCTCGGCTGGCCCCTGCTGATCGTGTGTCTGTGCGCCGTCGTCCTGGGCTTTCACGACCTGCGGACACGGCTGGCCGGGCTCACCGGCGCGGTGCTGGCGGTTCTCTCCCTGGGCGGGACGCTGCTGGTCAACAACGTGGAGACGGGCCTGCGGCTGCCCTGGGGCCTGGTCGCCGGCCTGCCGGTCTTCGAGGCCGCCCTGCCGAACCGGTTCTCCCTCGGCACGGCCCTGATGGCCGGGCTCGTGCTCGCCTGTGCCCTGGACCGCCTGCCCGCCCGGCTCGGCGCCCCCGGCGTCCCGGCGGCCGCCCGGTTCAGGACCGCCGGTCTCCCCGCGGCCCGGTTCAAGGCCACCGGTGTTCCAGCAA
>NZ_CEVIVD010000017.1:18810-46377 GCF_982290655.1 Protofrankia sp. CiP1_Cm_nod3 | reverse complement strand
AGTATCCCGGCGGCGGTGGCCCTCGCTGTGGCCTGTGTACTCCCGCTGATTCCTCGGCCGTACGCCGTCGAACGCTCACCCGACGTGCCCGCGTTCTTCACCACTGACGCCGTGAGAACCCTTCCGGCCGGCTCCAACGTGCTTCTCCTGCCCTATCCGACCGGGCTGCGGACCACCGCGATGGCCTGGCAGACCGCGGCGGACTTCCCTTTCTCGATGCCGGGCGGCTACTTCATCGGCCCGGGCCACGACGGGAAGGCGTACATGGGCGGGAAAAAACCGACAGCAACAGCACAGTTACTGGACGGCATCGAAAACAACGGGGCCGCCGGCCCGGTGACCCCGGCACAGATCGCCCGGAGCCGCGCCGACTTCGCCGAGCTCGGTGTGCGCGCGGTCGTGCTCGGCCCGGCAAGGCACCTGGACGACCTGCGCGACACGGTGACGTCGCTGACCGGACACCCGCCGGAGCTCACCGGAGGTGTGTACGTCTGGCACCTTCCGTGATATCCCGTGCCGGACGCCCACCGCTGGACAGCCCGTGATGCCGGTATGCGACGCGCCCCGAACCGGTGCGGTCGACGTGTGATGAAGTAGGCCGAGCGATGTCCTCGAGCACGGACAATGTCCACAGGCAGCGTCCGCGTCCACGAGCAGCGTCCACGTCCACAGGCAACGCCCATGTTCACAGGCAGCGTCCGCGTCCACGGACAATGTCCAGAGGACGGGCAATGCCCACGAGCAAAATCCACAGGGAGGTGGGACGGCCGGATGCCGCTCGAGCGCCACCCGACGTCGAAAACCGGGCGGGAACCGGATTCCGGCCAGCTCGTCGCGGGCCGTTACCGGCTCGGCGCCGAACTCGGCCGCGGCGGTTTCGGTGTGGTGTACGCGGCCACCGACGAGCTGCTGCGGCGGGACGTCGCCGTCAAGGAAATCCGCCTCCCACCGTCGATCTCCGCCGACGAGCGGGCGATCCTGCGCCAGCGGGTGCTGCGCGAGGCGCGCTCGGCCGGCCGGGTCCAGCATCCCGGGCTCGTCCCGGTCTTCGACGTCCTCGAGGCGGACGGCCGCCCGTGGATCATCATGGAGCTCGTGGAGGGCCGCTCCCTGTCGGAGATCATCTACGACGAGGGCCCGCTGCCGCGTGAGCGGGTGGCCCGGATCGGCATCAGCCTCGCCTACGCCCTGGAGGCCGCGCACCGGACCGGGATCATCCACCGGGACGTCAAACCGGCGAACGTCCTGATCAGCGCGGACCGGCGCGCCCGGCTGACGGACTTCGGTATCGCGCTGTCCGCGGGGGATCCGACCCTGACCCGCACCGGCATCCTGCTCGGCTCGCCGTCCTACATCGCCCCGGAACGGGCCCGGGGGGAGGCCGGCGGCCCGGGCAGCGACATCTGGGCGCTGGGCGCGACCCTGTTCACCGCGGTCGAGGGCGGCGCGCCCTACGAGCGCGACAGCGCCATCGCGACGCTGACCGCGATCGTCGAGGGCAGACGCCATCCCTTCCGGCTGGCCGGCACCCTCGCGCCGATTCTCGCCGATCTCCTGGCGGTGCGGCCCGCTGACCGCCCGTCGCTGTCCCTGGCCCGGCGACGGCTGCGGAAGGTCAGCGAACGGGAGTCCTCCCGGCGGCTGCCGGGCACCCGTGCGGGCCGTACCGACCGCGAGCGTCCGCCGCGGACACCGGCGGGCCGCGACGGCGTCGCGCCGGGCGCGATCCCGGTGGGCCCCGCCCGCGCCGAGGCCGACGAGCGGGATGCCGTTGTACCGGGGCCGGGCATGATCCCGGTGAGCCCCGCCCCCGCTGAGGAACATCCGGCGCGCACGGCCGGGGCGAGCCAGGTGGACGCGGCACCGGCCTCCACCGGCGGCTCCACGGCCGGCCCGCCCGCCACCAGCGGATCCGGCGCCGGCCGTCCCGCCATCGGCCGCGCCGTGGCCGACGGCGGCACCGCCTCCGCCGGTGATGCCGCGCCCGACAGCGCCGGAGCCGGTCACCAGCGGACCGGCCGTTCCACCGACGCCGCGGCGCTCGACGCCCCGACACTTGATGCCCCGGCTCCCGACATCCGGGCGGCGGTAAGCGCCGCCGCCCGGCGGTCGGCTGTGCCCCCCACCGGCAAACCCGCTGTGCCCCCCACCGGCAAACCGGCTGTGCCTTCCGTCGGGGAAACCGAGGAGCCGGCCACGCCGCCGGCCCGCTCCCGGGAGCAGGCTCCTCCCACGCCCCCCAGGCCAGCGAAAACAGCGGCCGGAGCAGCTGAGACGGCCATCCTGCCGGCCAGCCCGCGGGGCCTGCCGGCAGGCCCACGGGATCGGCCTCCCGCCGCGCGTCCCGGAACGGCGAAGGCACCCGAACCGGCTGGACCGGCCCGGACGGCCGGCTCAGCGGCAACACCGGCAGCACCGGGAACACCCGCGGCGGCAGCCACTGCCGGACCAGTTCGGACGCCCGGGGTCCCCGGACCGGCTCGGACGCCCGGGGTCACCGAGCCGACCGGGCCGACCGGGCCGGTGGCGGTCGCCGGGACGGCCGTCGCGGGGCCGGCGGGCGCGGCGGCGGGCGGCCGGTCCAGCCGCCGGCGCCTCGGCGTGATCGTCGCGGCCCTCACGGCGGTGCTGGCGGCTACGGCCATCGTCCTCGCGGCGGTGCTGGCATCGGATCCGGCCCGGCCAGGAGCGGGCCAGCCGCCGGCAGCGGCCGCGACCGGCCAGGGGAGCCCGGACGGGACCACCACGAGCCAGACCGCTCCCACGATCACCGGCCCACCGGCCTCCACCCGGCCGTCACCTGACGCAGGCGTTCCGGCCGCAGCGGTCACCGCCGACCCGGGGCTGGCCCCGCCGGACACCACACCGGTGGCCCCGCCACCGGGCTGGCGTACCTACTCCGGCCCGTCGGGCTGGTCGATCGCCTATCCGGAGGGCTGGGAGGAACGGCCCGCCCCAGGAAACGAAGGACGGAACTTCACCAATCCGCAGACCGGCGCATACCTGCACATCGACATCACCGCGCGGGCCAATCCCTCCGCACTGACGGACTGGACGGCGCACGAGGACGACCTGCGCGCCCAGGTGCCCGACTACCGACGGGTGAAGATCGCGCCGGCTGACGGCGGCGACGGGGCGATCCAGGCGGACTGGGAGTTCACGCACACATCCGGCGGGAAGACGGTGCACGTTCTCAACCGGGGATTTGTGCGCAATGGCCATGGCTACGCGTTGTACTGGCGTACCGCGGACTCCCGCTGGGAAACGGACCTTCCGTTGATGTGGCAGCTTTTCTCGACGTTCCGGCCCGGCCCCTGACCATCTTCCGGGCCTCTTCCGGGCCGTTCCGGGCCTCTTCCGGGCCGTTCCTGGCCGGTGCCGGCCATGCGCGCCGGGCCGGGCCGGCTGAGGGCTGTCTGCACGTCCGCCCGTGCATCTGCAAGACTTGACGGCGATGGCCAGATCGGCACCACCGCCCGGAGACTCCGCGCGCCACAACACACCCCGATATGTATCTCAGCGTTACCGTCTGGATACTCCAATCGGGCGAGGTGGCGCCGGTGTCGTCTGGTGCGGTGAGGACGAGCTTCTTCAGCGCCCGGTCGCGGTCAAGGAAATTCTGATTCCGCACACCGGCTCACAGGTCGAGCGCGACGGGCTGCGGGCCAGAGTGCTGCGGGAGGCCCGCGCCCTCGCCCGGCTGAACAGCCCGGCCATCGTCTCCGTCTACGACGTGGTCGAGGAGGCCGAACGCCACTGGATCGTCATGGAGCTGGTGGACGCCGACAGCCTCGGCGAGGTCATCCGGGCCGAGGGGCCGCTGCCGCCCGACCAGGTGGCGGCCATCGGGCTGACGCTCACCGAGGCGCTCGCCGCCGCCCACTCGGCGGGTGTGCTGCACCGTGACATCAAGCCCGGCAACGTCCTGCTCGGCCGGGACGGCCACGTCCGGCTGACCGACTTCGGCATCGCGGCCACCGACGGCGACTCGACCCTCACCGGCACGGGGGCGCTCGTCGGCTCCCCCGCCTACATCGCCCCGGAACGGGTGCGGGGCTCCTCCGGCACCCCCGCGAGTGACCTGTGGGGGCTGGGCGCCACGCTGTACGCGGCGGTGGAGGGGCAGCCGCCGTTCGAGGGGCCGGAGACCTACGCCGTCCTGACCGCCGTGGTGGAGGGGCGCCGGCGCCCGTTCCAGCTCGCCGGCCCCCTGCGTGGCCTGCTCGCCGACCTGCTCGACCGGCCGGCCGAGAGCAGGCCGGACGTGGCCGAGGTACGCCGGCGGCTGCGCCCGGTCGCGGGCGGGGCCGTACCCGTACCGGCGTCGGTCACCGGATCCGACGCGGAACCGGTGACCGAGGGGAAGGCCGGCGCCGGGCCCGCAGTGGACGCCGAGGAGCATGCCGGCGACGATCCGGCATCCGACGAGGACGCGCGGGCGCACGGCCCGCAGATCGCTCCCTCCGCCACCGGGACGCCCGCGGCCGACCTGGTGACCATGGACCGGTCGGTGAGCGGTACGGCCAAGGACGGCGGGCCGGTGGCCGGCGGCGCGGCCGAGGACCCGGCCGAGGACCCGGCCGAGGCCGGAACGCTGGTCGCCAGGCGGACGGTCGCCGCCGCGGCGGCGGAAGCGGACGCGCCGAGCACCGGCCGGGCGGCCGGCGCCCCGGCGGCGCCCGCGCACCATGACCGTCCTGGCATGCCTGAGGAGCCGGTGACCGCGGTGGCGGTCCGGACGCGCACCGGCGGCGCCCCGCTGCTGGACACCTCGGCCGCGACCACCCTGGCCGGCAACCGGTTCACCCCGCCCCCGTTCGACTTCGGCGGGTACGGTGTCGGCAACCAGGACGACCCCGATGACGGTCTGCTACCGGTCACCAGCGGTGTCATGGGCCCGGCCGGCAACAGCACAACTCATGGTCACCTGGGGAACGGAAGAACGTCAACCGACTGGTGGCGTGACGGAACTCCCCTGCACCGCGGCGCGGTCGCGGCGGTGGCCGCGTCCCTGGCCGTATGTGTGGCGCTCGTGGTCGGCGCGCTGCTCCGCTCGGGTTCCGGCACCGACGTGCAGCTGCAGCCCGGTGGGGGCACCAGCCCGTCGGCGAGCGGGGCGGCCGGGCAGCGCAGCGTCGACCCCTCCGCGCCCGTGCCCAGCCCGAAAGCCCCGGTGGGGGTGGACAGGCTCCCCACCTCCCGCCCATCGTCACCACCCGTAGCGAGCACGCCGGCCGAGCCGCTACCGACCGCGACCGAGGCGCAGCCCGTGACCCCCTCGCCGACGCAGGTGGGTGCGAGCCCGACCAGCCCGGCCCCGACACCAACCCAGATCCAGCCGACGGACCCAGGCCCGACGGCCTCGACCCCCAGCGCGTCGCCACCCACCAACCCACCGCCACCGCCACCACCTGACGGGCGCACCTGATGCCGCGCTGCCGCACCTGTGACAGGGGTCCCTGAGGGCAGCCCTTTACCCTTCAGAACGCTTCATCACACAATGAAGACGATCACTATCTGTGACATACCTCACCTAAGTGTCACGGAAGCCGGCATGCCCCGCCAGGGGGCCAGCACTAGCATCGGGTGCACACAAACCGTCGTCCACATCATGATGTCTCCGGGTGCCCTGGTTCCTCGGTGACGCGAGCTGCCTGCCCGTCAGATCACTGCCCGGATCATCGGCTCGAGCGCGGCCTCTGGGCCATGCTCATGAACTGGCGGGCGCCATGGCAGCCGTGCCATCTTTGGCCGGACAAGCCACCATGAGTCATCGGACGGATCATCAGGACCAGCCTCTCGGAAGGCCGGTCCGGAGGAGCTTTCAGTGCCGAAGGCACCAGCGGGCACGCTCTACCGCGGCCGCGAGGGTATGTGGTCCTGGGTTGCTCACAGGATCACGGGCGTACTGATCTTTTTCTTCCTGTTCGCCCACGTCCTGGACACCGCGCTGGTGCGGGTGTCCCCATCGTCCTACGACACCGTGATCGCGACCTACAAGAACCCGATCGTGAACCTGATGGAGGTGGGGCTGGTAGCGGCGGTTCTCTTCCACGCGCTCAACGGGATCCGGATCGTGCTGATCGACTTCTGGGCGTCCGGCCCCCGTTTCCAGCGCCAGATGCTGTACACCGAGATCGTGCTGTGGGTCATCCTGGTCGTTCCGGGCACCTACTACATGCTGAAGCACACGGTCGAGAGCCTGTTCGGGAGCGCGTCCTGATGGCGACAACGATCGACGGCGCGGCCGCCCCGGCCATCGAGGCGCCACGCAGCCCACAACGCCGGCCCGTACGCACCAAGGCGCGGACGAACTTCGAGCTCTACGCGTGGCTGTTCATGCGGGTCTCCGGGATCCTGCTGGTCTTCCTGGTGCTCGGCCACCTGTTCATCATGAACATTCTTGACGGCGGTGTGCAGCGGATCGGCTTCGGCTTCGTCGCGGGCCGCTGGGCCTCACCGTTCTGGCGGACCTGGGACCTGCTCATGCTCGTCCTGGCCGAACTGCACGGGAGCAATGGCCTACGCACCGTCATTAATGACTACGCTGAGCGGCCACAGACCCGGTTCTGGCTGAAGATGTTGCTGTACGTGTCGGCGTTCCTGGTGATCTCCCTGGGATCACTGGTCATCTTCACGTTCGACCCGAACATCTCCTGATAGCGCCTGGGAAGGCGGAGGTCCAAGCGGTGCAGATTCACAAGTTCGACACGGTCATCGTGGGTGCCGGCGGCGCGGGCATGCGCGCGGCACTCGAATCCGGCAAGCGGTGTCGCACCGCCGTGCTGACCAAGCTGTATCCCACCCGCTCCCACACCGGCGCGGCGCAGGGCGGCATGTGCGCGGCCCTGGCCAACGTCGAGGAGGACAACTGGGAGTGGCACACCTTTGACACGATCAAAGGTGGTGACTATCTCGTCGACCAGGACGCCGCCGAGGTCATGTGCAAGGAGGCCATCGACGCGGTCCTCGACCTGGAGAAGATGGGCCTGCCGTTCAACCGGACCCCCGAGGGCCGCATCGACCAGCGCCGTTTCGGCGGTCACACCCGCGACCACGGCAAGGCACCCGTCCGCCGCTCGTGCTATGCCGCCGACCGCACCGGCCACATGATCCTGCAGACCCTCTACCAGCAGTGCGTCAAGCACGACATCGAGTTCTACAACGAGTTCTACGTGCTGGACCTGCTGCTGAGCGAGGGCGTCGCCGCCGGTGTGGTCGCCTACGAGCTGGCCACCGGCGAGGTGCACGTCTTCCGGGCCAAGTCCGTGGTGTTCGCCACCGGCGGCTTCGGCAAGGTCTTCAAGGTCACCTCGAACGCGCACACGCTCACCGGCGACGGCATGGGCATCATCTTCCGGCGCGGGCTGCCCCTGGAGGACCTGGAGTTCTACCAGTTCCACCCGACCGGCATCTGGAAGATGGGCATCCTGCTCACCGAGGGTGCCCGCGGTGAGGGCGGCATCCTGCGCAACAAGGACGGCGAGCGCTTCATGGAGCGCTACGCACCGACCATCAAGGACCTCGCCCCCCGCGACATGGTGGCCCGGGCCATCTACACCGAGATCCGCGCCGGCCGCGGCTGTGGCGTCGACGGCGACCACGTCTACCTCGACCTGACACACCTGCCCCCGGAGCAGCTCGACGCGAAGCTCCCGGACATCACCGAGTTCGCCCGCACCTACCTGGGCATCGAGCCCTACACGGACCCGATCCCGATCCAGCCGACCGCCCACTACGCCATGGGCGGCGTCCCGACGAACATCAACGCCGAAGTGCTGCGGAACAACACCGACATCGTCCCGGGGCTCTACGCTGCGGGCGAAGTGGCGTGCGTCTCCGTGCACGGCGCGAACCGGCTCGGCACCAACTCGCTGCTGGACATCAACGTCTTCGGCCGCCGGGCCGGCATCGCCGCGGCGGAGCACGCGAACAAGACCTCCACCCACGCCGAGCTGCCGGACGACCCGGCCGGCTTCGTCGAGGGCCTGCTCGGCCGGCTGCGTGACGGCAGCGGATTGCAGAACGTGGCGGCGATCCGCCGTGAGCTCCAGGAGACGATGGACGTCAACGCGTCGGTCTACCGGACCGAGGCCACGCTGAAGCAGGCGTTCGGTGACATCGCCGGGCTCAAGGCCCGCTACCAGAACGTCGGCGTCACCGACCGGGGCCACCGCTACAACACCGAACTGCTGGAGGCGGTCGAGCTGGGCTTCCTGCTCGACCTCGCCGAATGCCTGGTCACCGGCGCGCTGGCCCGCAACGAGTCCCGGGGGGGGCACTCCCGCGAGGACTACCCCAACCGCGACGACGTGAACTTCCTGCGGCACACCATGGCCTACCGCTCCGGGCCGCTGGCCGCCGCCGCGCCCGACTCGGAGATCCGGCTGGACTACAAGCCGGTGGCGTTGACCCGCTACCAGCCCATGGAACGCAAGTACTGACCGCCCCCGCCCCCGACCGCGCGGCGGGCGGCGGGCGGTCCTGGCGGGACCCGGCCTCGATGCCCGAGGCCCCGCCAGGACCTGGCCGGCCACCCGTCCCGCGCGCTTCACCGCTGCCCGGCGGCCGCGGAAAACGCGGGCGGGTATCCGGGATGGCAGCCGGGGAGGACAACTGAAAAAAACAGAGGTCAGGAAGACGTCGTAAGGGTGCTGACCAGCACAGCTATCCGTACCCGCACCAGCGTGCCCCGGCACTCCCGGACGGCAGCCACGATCCCTGGCCCGGTATCCTCCGGGCCCGGGAAGCGAGGCGCTGACGGTCGGGAGACCGGTGCGCGGTCTATGATCTGCTGACCCGCCATGTGGGTCCGATGTGAGAAAGGTCCGGCGTGACTGTCACAGACGATCTATCAACCACTGTACCGGCCGGCGCCAGTCCCAGTACCTCGGATGGGCGGACCATCACGCTGAAGATCAGGCGCTACAACCCCGAGGAGAGCGACAAAGCGTACTGGCAGAGCTTCGCGGTCCCCTTCGTCCCCAGTGACCGGCTGCTGGACGCCCTGCACTACGTCAAGTGGAACCTCGACGGCTCGCTGTCCTTCCGGCGCTCGTGCGCGCACGGCGTGTGCGGCTCGGACGCCATGCGGATCAACGGCGCGAACCGGCTCGCCTGCAAGGTGCTGGTCAAGGACCTCGGCTCGGAAATCTCGATCGAACCCATCAAGGGGCTCCCGGTCGAGAAGGACCTCATCGTCAACATGGAGCCGTTCTTCGACGCGTTCCGTGCGGTCAAGCCCTACCTCATTCCCGAGGGGCACGAGCCGACCAAGGAACGGCTGCAGTCCGCCGCCGACCGGGAACGTTTCGACGACACCACCAAGTGCATCCTGTGCGCGGCCTGCACCACGTCCTGCCCGGTGTTCTGGAACGACGGCGACTACTTCGGGCCGGCCGCCATCGTGGCCGCGCACCGCTTCATCTTCGACAGCCGGGACGCCGCCGGCGACGAACGCCTGGAGATCCTCAACGAGCGCGAAGGCGTCTGGCGCTGCCGGACGACGTTCAACTGCTCGAACGCGTGCCCGCGTGGCATCCAGGTCACCAAGGCCATCTCGGAGGTCAAGCGTGCGCTGATCTTCCGGCGCGTGTAGTTCCGGTGCGGTCTGGCTCGGTAGGCGCCTGCCTTCAGCGGCTCGCCCGGCAATGCTGTGATCGTTGTGGTTCCGGTGCTGTCCCAACGACACCGAAATCACAACGATCCTGCGATCCGGGCCCGGACTCGGGCCTGGCGACCGCTGCTGCGCACCGCACCGGCCGCCGTGCGACGCGGGCCATGGCCGCCGCCGTCATGCTGCTGGTGGCAGGCCTGTCGCTGGTCGGGGCAGCCGGCTGTTCGTCCGACTCCCCCGAACCGCCGCCGGCGGTCCCGACGGCTGCCGCACCGACCGGAACCAGCGGCGTGCCCGCTCCCCTCGCCGGCGCCTACCAGGCGACGATCACTCGGGGGACCGCGCGTATCCGCTTCAGCGACCAGGCGAACTTCGTCTCCTCGTCCGGGCGCAGACAGCTCTCCATCACCGGCACCGGCACCGTCGACTTCGTCAACAGCGCCAGTCAGACCATGCGTGACGTGGCTGGCGGGGGCCGCAGCGAGCTGCTGATCGTCGGCCCTGACCTCTACCAGCGCAGCGTCCCGCCCGCCGACGTGCCGCGCCCGCCGCGATGGACCCGTGTCGTCCCCGGCGCCAGCGGCAGCCGCTCGGCGACGCCCGCCCCGACACCGACCGCCCAGCCCACGACCGGCGACGCCGTCGCGCTGCGGCTCGGCTTCCTCAGCGGGGCCTCGGCGCCGGTGACCACCGTCGGCCAGGAAACGATCGACGGCGTCACGACCACCCACTACACGCTGTCCGTGAACCTGGACACCGCCGCCACCCGGGGAAACATCAGCGCCACCACGGTCGAGTACTACAAGAACACCCTGGGGACGGCGATCCAGCCGGCCGAGGCATGGATCGACGCCGACGGGCTCATCCGCCAGCTCCGCGTCACCATCGCCACCCCGAACACCGGCGCTGACACCGGCGCCGGCCGCAGCGAGATCGTCCGAACGGTGACCTATTCGGACTTCGGCGTCCCTCCCCCCATCACCGCGCCCTCCCCCGACCAGATCGCGCCGAGCTAGCCCCGCGAACGGTGACGTACCTCGATAGGACGCCGGCCGCCGGAGAAGATCGGCGCGAGTTTGTCGTTGTGTACACTTTTGCGGCCAAAAAGCGTACACAACGACAAAATCGTTTGGATCATGGCTTGTACGGGTGGCCGGGGATGGGATGCGCACCACTTGACCGGCGCGCTGGAGACCGGGTGTCGTCTCCGACGGTCACGCCCCGGCACCGGACAGCTCTCGGGTGACATGGCGACGGTCTCCGCTCCTGGCCGCAAAAGGCCGGCGCCCGTCGGCTGTAGGTAAAAACTGGTGCCGGGACGGCGTTTTCCACCTACGGGTGCGGGAGCCGTAGGTGGAAAACGCTGCCGTGAGCACGGTTTTCACCTACGGCTGGGAAGCAGGACCAGTGCTGTCGGGGACTGGCGCGCTCGGTGCCGCGGACGTATCTGCCGCTGAGCTCGCGGCGACCGAACCCGAAGCGACCGGGCCCAAAGCGACCGGGCCCAAAGCGGCCGGGCCCAGAACCTCCGGGCCCAGAACCTCCGGGCCCGAAGCGGCCGGGCCCAGAACCTCCGGGCCTGCCGCGTCCGTTGCCGGCTGTGGCGCCTCCGGAGGTTCGTGGGCCGCGCCCGCGCCCGGCGGCGCCTCGGAACGATCGTCCGTGGGTGCGGGACCGGTAACAGGGGCGGTGGAGCGGGAGCCGGCAGCGGGACTGCCAGGAGCGGGGGCGGGGGCAGCCCGGCCGAATCCGGGGCGTACCAGACGGGGTTTGGCGGCGGCCGGCTCGCCGAAGTCCGCCCGGCGGATCCGGCAGTACACGGTCTGTAGGTCGCTGCCCGACCGGCCGATGCCGAAGGCAGCCGCTGCGGACAGGTAGGCGAACGCGGCCGCCCGGTCCATCCCCAGCCGGCTGGACAGGAAGAGCACCGCCGACCGGGTGGTCTGGCGGATGGCGTCGGTGAGATCGGCGTGCGCCCCCAGCGGCACCCAGTGGGTGTCGGTTTCGACAAAGGGCTCGCGCAACGTCCCGAGGGCGGCCCGGGCCGCGGGCTCCTTCAGGACGGTCAGGCGGAACGTCGCCCGCAGCGGCCCTTCCAGGCCGACAGCCGCGACTTTCCCCTCACCCAGGGAATAGTGCGGGTCGCCGACGGCGAACAGCGCGCCGGCAACCCGCACCGGAAGAAACAGGTGAGAGTCAACGCCTAACTCCCCGCAGTCGAGCGCCCCGCCGTGCGTCCCGACCGAAGCCGACCGGAGCGGGCCGGGACCGTCGACAGCGACCGACATGATCCCCATGAACGGCGACAGTGGGAAACGCACCTTCCGCCCCTTGGGGGCCTCCAGCGTGCCGAAGAGCCGGCCGCGGCGCCGTTCGACCGCGCAGAAGCTGCTCGCCGTCCGGAAGGCCGCCCAGTTCCGGGCGTTCGCGTCCGGGCCGGGCGGGTCGTTCTCGGGGAACTCCCCGGCGAGCGGCCCGGCACCGTGCCGGGTCGACACCACCCCGTACCTGGCCCGCGGATGCAACGAGACGACGTCCACCCGCAGCACATCGCCGGGCTCGGCACCGCGTACGAACACCGGCCCGGTCACCAGGTGCGGGCTGTCCACCCCGAACCGGTGCGGGATCCCGGAGGAGGCGATCATCCGGGCGTCGTCGAGGACCTCGGAGGCCGGAACGCCGAAACGGCCGAAGAAGGCGTCCGGATCGCGCCCCTGATCATCGAGGATCCCCTCCTGGCTGACCGTGTCGACCGTGACCGTGCCCCCCGACTCCACGCTCAGCACGGGCCTGGTGTCGGCGGTCGGCAACCGCCCCCACATGACCGTCTCCGGGGTCGAGGGCAGGTAGTGCCTGCCGTCCATCTTGCCCTTGCCGGGCTGTAGCGCCACGACGACGCCGCTACCGCGACGTCCGGGACTGCCGCCCGCGGCGCCCGGTGCCAGGACGCCCGGCGTCGGAGCACCCGGCGTCGAGGATCTCGCCCAGGGACGCGATCGGGAACACAGCCATTCCGGACCTCGCGCGACAGGGTCGGCGTAACCCGCCAGATTCCTGCCCGACGGGCTGGTGACGACACGGCAGACACGGCACGGGCGTCAGAGTCGCAGTGAAACATGACACATATGTTTCCGACACGTTGCAGTCCCCTCATCTGCCCATATGGAACCCGCGCGACAATCTCGGCGCGCCGGCCGGGAGGCATCGCCACACGGGAACCGACGATGTGGGAGAAGCGCACAGACGGAGCCCGTGCGGCAGTGCTCGGAGGTCGGTGAGCGGGTCCGGCAGGCCAGGCTCAGGCCAGGCTGGCAGCCGGTCTCACGCAGGCGGAACCGACCTCGAAGATCTTCCTCAGGAGATCCGCTCCCCGACGGCCTCTCGCCCGCTTCCTGACCTGTCCGCCGGCAGCCGTGGTCTCCCGGCGGACCGCGCTCGTGGACGAACCCGAGCGGGCGGCGCGGGAACACTACCCACCTTGTCGACCCTTGTCGACCCTTGTCGACGCAGACCTCGAAACCCATCTGCGTGACACGCACCGTTGGGCTCGCCCACGGCCGGCTGCGAGAAATTCGGTCTGTATCAGTGGACGCGGGTGAGCAGGAGGGAGCCGGCGGGGTCGACGTGGGCGTGCCAGGTGGGGCGGATCAGGCAGGTCGCCTCGGGGAACTCGACGACGGCCGGTCCCGGCACGGTGTCGCCGGGGCCGAGGGCGGCGCGGGGCACGACGTCCACCTCCCGCCAGGAGCCGTCCAGGTAGATCGGACGGCGGGTGCGGGCGGCGGTGGGGTCGGCGGCCGGGGCCCGCAGCTCGGGCCGGCGGCCCGGCACCGTGGCCACCAGCCGTACGGCCACCACCTCGACGTCCCGGTCGGGGGCGGTGTGCCCGTAGCGGCGCAGGTGCTCGGCCTCGAAGGCCGCCCGTATCCGCGCGACGGAAAAACCGCCGCCGGCACCGCCGCCGTCGGTGGTGGCCACCACCGTCAGCTCGTGTGACTGGCCCACGTACCGGCAGTCCAGCTGGTACTCGATCACGAGCGCGGGGACGTCCGCGGCGGGGGTGTCCGCGTGGGCGGCCCGGGCCAGCTCGGTGAAGGCGGCGCCCAGGCCGGCCGTTGCCAGCGGGCCGTGCAGCGGACGCAGATAGTCCCGGCGGACGTCGCCGATGGCCAGCCCCAGCGCGGAGAGCACCCCGCAGGCCAGCGGCACCAGCACCCGGTGCATCCCGAGCTCCTCGGCCAGCGCGCACGCGTGCGTCCCGCCGGCGCCGCCGAAGGCGACCAGGGTCAGCTCCCGCGGGTCGAGGCCGCGTTCCACCGAGACCACCCGCAGGGCACGGGTCATCTCCGCGTCGGCGACCGCCACCACCCCGGCCGCCGTCTCCTCCACCGACAGGCCGTCCGGGCCGGATCCGAGTATCGCGCCCAGGGCGGCCAGCGCCTTGGAGGCGGCCGCCCGGGACAGGGTGACCTCGCCGCCGAGGCTCGCCCCGTCCGCCAGATAGCCGAGGACCAGGTCCGCGTCGGTCACCGTCGGTTCGACACCGCCGCGGCCGTAGCAGGCCGGGCCCGGATCGGCGCCGGCCGAACGGGGCCCGGCCCGCAGCGCCCCGCCGGAGTCGACCCAGGCGACGGATCCGCCGCCGGCGCTCACCGAGTGGACGTCCACCGTCGGCAACGTGACCGGTATGCCGGCGAGCACCGCCTCGGCCGTGGTCTGCACCCGGCCGCCGATCACCGGGGCGACGTCCGTCGACGTGCCGCCCATGTCGAAGGTCAGCAGATCGTCCAGGCCCGAGCGGGCCGCGACGTAGGCGGCGCCGACCACGCCGCCGGCCGGCCCCGACAGCACGCACGCCGCGGCGTGCTCGGCGGCGGCCGCGAGCTCCACCACTCCCCCGGAGGAGCGCATGACCAGCGGGGACGGCAGCCCCGCCGCGGCGCACCGGCGGGCGAGCGCGCCGAGGTAGGCCGACAGCGCCGGTGTCAGGTAGGCGTCGGCGACGGTGGTGGCGAACCGCTCGTACTCCCGGAACCGCGGGAGCACCTCGTGGGAGGCCACCACGGTCACGCCGGGCAGCGCGGCCCGCAGCGCGTCGGCGACCTGACGTTCGTGCTCGGGATGGGCGAAGGAGAACAGCAGGCACACGGCGACGGCCGCCAGCGGCCTGACCACCCCGTCGGCGTCGGCAACAGCCGGCGTCCCGCCGGCCCTGGCAACAGCCGGCGTCCCGCCGGTCTCGGCAACAGCCGACAGTGCGGTGAGGGCGGCGACGACGTCCCGCAGGCTGTTGGCGTCCAGCGGGACGATCACCCCGTCCGGCCCGGTGCGCTCGACCACGGTGTACCGCAGTTCGCGGGGCACCAGCGGGGGCGGGCGGTCTCGGGTGAGGTCGTAGAGGGCGGGCCGGTTCTGGCGGCCGATCTCGATGATGTCGGCGAACCCGTGCGTGGTCACCAGGGCTGTCCGCGCCCCGCGCCGCTCGAGCAGGGCGTTCGTCGCGACGGTGGTGCCGTGGGCGAACCGTTCGACAGCACCGGCGGCCCCGTCCCGGCCGGTACCGGAGCCGGCAAGACCGGCTCCGCGGACGGCGTCGAGCACCGCTTCGGACGGGTCGGCGGGCACCGAGGGCACCTTCCCGAAGAGCATCCGACCGTCGTCGTCGACCGCGACGAGATCGGTGAAGGTCCCACCCACATCGACGCCGAGCCACACCACCACGTGGCGATCCTGGCATGTCGCGGCGGCCCGCTCCCAGCCACCCGGGATGGACAACACATGCCATCGCCTGAGATGGACACCAGAAGTAATAGCAGAGACACTACCCGTAACTCACATGTAAGTCACGGCCGCCAGAACATCCGACCAACAGTGACACAATTCACGAACTACGGCTGTTTGGATCGCCCGTGGCCCGGATCACGGGCCACGACCTTCAGACACATCCAGGTGAAGGTGACGAGTAGCCTGATTACACGGCAGCGGAAGGGCCCGCGCCTCGGGCCCCAGCAGAAGGTGGATAGAGGGGAACGCCCCCGTGACAGCACCGACGGTACCCGAATCCGGCCCCGACTTCGGCCCCAACGAGTGGCTGGTATTCGAGATCTACCAGCAATACCTCGCCGATCCGGAGAGCGTCTCGCCACAGTGGCGCGAGTTCCTCTCCGACTACCGGCCAGAGGGTGTCAACGGCCAGCCAGGCACGGCGAGATCCGTCCCGCCAGCCATCGCCGACGGTGCAGTACCGGCCGCGGACGGTATCCCTGGCGCGGCCCCGACCGACCGGCCGGCCCCCGCGCCGGCCGCCGCGGCGCCGGTGGCTCCCGCGGCACCCGCGGCTCCCGCGGCTCCCGCGGCTCCCGTGGCGCCGGTGGCTCCCGCGGTCCCCGCGGCCGGCACGCCGGCGGCAACGGCCGCACCAGCGGCCGGCCAGAGCGCTTCCGCCGCGGGCGGCGGTGCCTCGACGTCACCGCTGCGAGGCGCCGCCGCGCGCGTCGTCGCGAACATGGAGACGTCACTGCACGTCCCCACCGCGACGTCGGTGCGGGCGGTGCCCGCCAAGCTCCTCGCGGACAACCGGATCGTCATCAACCGGCATCTGGCCCGTTCCCGCGGCGGCAAGGTGTCGTTCACGCACCTGATCGGCTACGCCATGGTCAAGGCGCTGCAGGCCGCGCCGGTGATGAACTCCTCCTACACCGAGGCCGGCGGCAAGCCCGCCCTGGTCACGCCGGAACACGTCAACCTGGGCATCGCCATCGACCTGGTCAAGGGCTCCTCGCGCCAGCTCGTCGTCGCCGCGATCAAGCAGGCCGAGACGCTGGACTTCAGCCAGTTCTGGCTCACCTACGAGGACCTCGTCCGGCGCGCCCGGACAAACAAGATCACGGCGGACGACTTCACCGACGTGACGATCACGCTGACCAACCCCGGCGGTATCGGCACCGTGCACTCGGTACCCCGCCTGATGCAGGGCCAGGGGACGATCATCGGGGTCGGCGCGATGGAGTACCCGGCCGAGTTCCAGGGCGCCTCCCAGGAGACCCTGTCGAGACTGGCCGTCTCAAAGATCATTACGCTGACCAGCACGTACGACCACCGGATCATCCAGGGTGCGCAGTCCGGCGAGTACCTGCGCCGCATCCACCAGCTGCTGCTGGGGGCGGACGACTTCTACGAGGAGGTCTTCCGCTCGCTGCGCGTCCCGTACGAGCCGGTGCAGTGGGTCGCCGACATCACCTCGTCCCACGAGGGCGATCTCGACCACGGCACCCGGGTGCTGGAGCTGATCCACGCCTACCGGGTCCGCGGCCACCTGATGGCCGACACCAACCCGCTCGAGTTCGCCATCCGCAGCCACCCCGACCTCGACATCATCAGCCACGGGCTGACCCTGTGGGACCTCGACCGCGAGTTCCCCGTCGACGGCTTCGCCGGCCAGCGGACGATGACCCTGCGCGACATTCTGGGCGTCCTGCGGGATTCGTACTGCCGCCGGGTCGGCATCGAGTACATGCACATCCAGGAGCCGGACGAGCGGGTCTGGATCCAGCAGCGGGTCGAGCGTTCCGCCGAGCGCCCCGACCCCGCCGAGCAGCTGCACGTCCTCGAGCGGCTGGGCGCGGCCGAGGCGTTCGAGTCCTTCCTGCAGACCAAGTACGTCGGGCAGCGGCGTTTCTCCCTCGAAGGCGGGGAGTCGGCGATCCCGCTGCTGGACGAGGTCCTGCAGCGGGCCGCCGATGCCGGCATGGACGAGGTCGCCTTCGGGATGGCCCACCGCGGCCGCCTCAACGTCCTGGCGAACATCATCGGCAAGTCCTACCGGCAGATCTTCGCCGAGTTCGAGGGGTACGTCGACCCGCAGACCGCGCACGGCTCGGGTGACGTCAAGTACCACCTCGGCGCCGAGGGTGTCTACACCGTCCCCGACGGCCGCGAGGTGGCGGTCTCCCTGGTGTCCAACCCCTCCCACCTGGAGGCGGTCGACCCGGTGCTCGAAGGTGTCGTCCGCGCCAGACAGGACCTGCTCAACAAGGGCCCGGAGGGCTTCACCGTCCTGCCCGTGCTCATCCACGGGGACGCCGCCTTCGCCGGCCAGGGCGTGGTCGCCGAGACGCTGAACCTCTCCCAGCTGCGCGGCTACCGCACCGGCGGCACCGTGCACCTCGTCATCAACAACCAGGTCGGGTTCACGACCTCGCCGGTCTCCAGCCGGTCGTCGGTGTACGCCACCGACGTCGCCCGGATGGTGCAGGCGCCGATCTTCCACGTCAACGGGGACGACCCCGAGGCGTGTGTGCGCGTCGCGCGGCTGGCCTTCGAGTTCCGGCAGGCGTTCCACAAGGACGTCGTGATCGACATGGTGTGCTACCGGCGGCGCGGCCACAACGAGATGGACGAGCCGTCGTTCACCCAGCCGCTGATGTACGACACCATCGCCACGAAGCGGTCGGTGCGCAAGCTCTACACCGAGGCGCTGATCGGCCGCGGCGACATCACCCCGGCCGAGGCCGAGCAGGCCATGAAGAACTACTCGGCGCAGCTGGAGAAGGCGTTCGCGGAAACCCGTGACACCACCAGCCGGCCGGCCGGCCAGCCCCTGCTGGTGACGACCCCGGCGGAAGCCGCCGCCGCGGCCGCGGTGTCCACCGCCGTGTCGCTGGACGTCGTCAAGAAGGTCATCGACACCCAGACCACGCTGCCGGAGGGGTTCACCGTCCACCCGAGGCTGCGCCCGCAGCTCGAGCGACGGGCCCAGATGGTCGCCACCGGGGCGATCGACTGGGCATGCGCCGAGACCATCGCGTTCGGCTCGATCCTGCTGGACGGGCGGCCCATCCGCCTCGCCGGGCAGGACAGCCGGCGCGGCACCTTCGGCCAGCGGCACGCCGTCCTGGTCGACCGGCACACCGCCGAGGAGTACTCGCCGCTGAAGTCGCTGGAGGCCGAGCCGGGCGCCGGCACCTTCTACGTCCACGACTCGCTGCTGTCCGAGTTCGCCGCGATGGGCTTCGAGTACGGCTACTCGGTGGCCCGGCCGGACGCGCTCGTGCTGTGGGAGGCCCAGTTCGGCGACTTCGTCAACGGCGCACAGTCGATCATCGACGAGTTCATCGCGGCGGGCGAGGCCAAGTGGGGGCAGCGCAGCGCGGTCGGCCTGCTGCTCCCGCACGGCTACGAGGGGCAGGGACCGGACCACTCCTCGGCGCGGATCGAGCGGTTCCTCAGCCTGTGCGCCGAGAACAACATGCTGGTCTCGGCCCCGTCCAGCCCGGCGAGCTACTTCCACCTGCTGCGCCGGCAGGCACTCTCGCCGGTGCGCCGCCCGCTGGTCGTCTTCACCCCCAAGTCGATGCTGCGGCTGAAGGCGGCGACGTCGACGGTCGAGGAGCTGACCGGCGGGTCGTGGCTGCCGGTCATCGACGACGCGACTGTCGGTGACCGCGCCGGCATCCGCCGGGTGCTGCTGTCCAGTGGGAAGGTCTACTACGACCTGCTGGCCACGCGGGCCAAGCAGGAGATCACCGACACCGCGCTCGTCCGCGTCGAGCAGCTCTACCCGACCCCGGTCGAGGAGCTGCGCACGGTGCTGGCGGCCTACCCGGACCTCACCGAGGTGATCTGGGTGCAGGAGGAACCCGCCAACCAGGGTGCCTACCCGCACATGGCCATCCACCTGCCGGCGGCGTTGCCCGCCGGCCTGGTGCTGCGCCGGGCCTCCCGCAACGCGTCGGCCGCGCCGGCCTCCGGTTCCTCCTCGCGGCATGAGAAGGAGCAGGCGAAGCTGCTCGAGGACGCGTTCGCCGGGTAGCCTTCTTTCTCATCCCAGCAGGGCTGTCATCTCCAGGACTGTCATCTCAGTGTGGGGCGGGGTACGCGGTGTATTTCACCGACCGGGGTGTCGAGGAGCTGTCGCAGCGTCGCGGTGAGGAGTCCGTGACGCTCGACTGGCTCGCCGACCAGCTGCGCACGTTCGTCGACCTGCATCCCCAGTACGAGGACGCGGTCGAGGAGCTGGCCACCTACCTGGCCCGCCTCGACGACCTGGACGACTGAACCGGGCGGCCGAAAGAAAAAGAAAAGGCGGGTACGGACCGGTTTCGGCCCATACCCGCCTTTTCGCGTGCCGTTTTTCGCCTGTTCCGGGCGGACGCAAATGATCCAGGCAGCTCAGACGGTCAGGCAGCTCAGACGGTGAGGACGAGCTTGCCGAAGACGTCCCCGCGGGCGAGTTTCTCGAACGACGCGCGGGCGTCGGCGAGCGGACGGACGTCGTTGATGATCGGACGGACCCCGGTCCGGTCGATGAAGGCGGCGAGCTCGGCCAGCTCGTCCCGGGTGCCCATGGTGGAGCCGACGACGGAGAGCTGGAGGAAGAACAGCCGGTTGAGCTCGGCCGGCGGGTTGGCGCCGGTGGTCGTGCCCGAGCAGACGATCCGGCCGCCGGGCCGCAGCGCCCGCAGGGAGTGCCCCCAGGTCGCCGCCCCCACGGTCTCGATCACCGCGTCGGCCTTGACCGGCAGCCGAGCGCCGGGCTCGAACGCCTCGTCCGCACCGATCTTCAGTGCCAGCTCCCGCTTGGCGGCGTCCCTGGAGGTGACGAGAACGGTGTGGCCGGCGGCCTTCCCAAGGATGATCGCGGCCGTGGACACCCCGCCGCCGGCGCCCTGCACCAGCAGCGTGCCGCCGCCGGCGGCCGGCAGGGCGGACCGGTGGACGACCATCCGGTAGGCCGTCAGCCACGCGGTGGGCAGGCAGGCGGCCTCCTCGAACGACAGCGAGGGCGGCTTGGGCACCAGGTTGCGCCGCGGTACCGCCACCGTCTCGGCCAGGGTGCCGGGGTACAGCTCCGACAGCAGCGTCCGCCGCGGGTCGAGGGTCTCGTCCCCGCCGCCGGCGGCCGGGTCACCGATGACCGCGTGGACGATCACCTCGTCGCCGTCCGCGCTCACCCCGGCCGCGTCGCAGCCGAGGATCATCGGCAGCCGCTCCGTGGGCAGCCCAACCCCGCGCAGACTGAAAAGATCATGATGGTTGAGCGTCGCGGCCCGGACGGACACGGTCGTCCAGCCGTCGGGGACGTCGGGGGCGGCCTGCTCACCGACATCCAGACCGGAGAGGGGATCGTCGGCGTTCAGGGACACAGCGGCGACAGCGAGCACCAATCAACAGTAAAGCCACAGCTGACGTGACGCTCGTGATCACATCGACCGGGAGGAACCGACCCGGAAGAGCAGTCAGAATTTCCCCATCCACATCCATCAGAAAAACAACAAATAAACTACCAAATAACTACGCACACATGAAAAACCATGTGCACTACACCGCCTGCGTCGCACGGCAAGGGCGGCTGTGCTCCACTCTTCAACGTGACGACACACAGGCGGGTGCAGGAGCCCAGCTCGGGTGTGTCCCGGTGGTTCCGCCGGAAACAGCGGATACCCGTGTCGGTGGCCGATCCCGCGCCAGCCGCTCACGCCGGCGGCACCACGATCGTCGTTTCCGTGACGGACTTCGTCTCCTGCACCTACAAGGGATGCGGGACGCTGCGGCCGCTGGCGGAGGCGTCCGAGAACCGGCAGTGCCCCGGCTGCGGCCGAGTCTGACCACGGCCCGCTGCGGTCGCAGCCAGCTCGGGCCACGGCCCGCTGCGGCCACGGCCTGGCCCACCCGTCCGAGGCCGTCGCGCGAACGCCGCCGCGCGGTACGACCGCCGGCCGCGCCGCTGGCAGCGCGTCCACCAGCGGCGCCACGGTAGCTACCCGGATGCCTACCGGCGTGCGACCCCGTCGGCGTGCGCCTGGCGGGCCACCGCGGCGGCGACCGCCGGCGCCACCCGGCCGTCGAAAACGCTCGGGATGACGTGCTGCTCGGTCAGCTCGTCCGCGATCACACCGGCGAGCGCGTCCGCCGCCGCCAGCTTCATCGACTCGGTGATCCGGCTCGCGCGCACGTCCAGTGCCCCGCGGAACACACCGGGGAAGGCCAGCACGTTGTTGATCTGGTTCGGGTAGTCGCTGCGCCCGGTGGCGACGATCCGGGCGTGCCGGCGCGCGACCTCCGGGTCGACCTCGGGGTTGGGGTTCGCCATCGCGAACACGATCGAGTCCGGCGCCATCGAGGCCACGGCATCCTCGGGCACGGTGCCCGAGGACAGGCCGAGGAAGACGTCCGCCCCGGCCAGCGCGGCGTTGATCGAGCCGGTGAGCCCGGCCCGGTTGGTCACCGCCGCGATCTCCGCCTTGACCGGGGTGAGGCCGGCCCGGCCCTGGTGCAGGATCCCCCGGCTGTCACCGACCGCGATGTCCCCGATGCCGGCGGCGAGCAGGATGCGGGTGACCGCCAGGCCCGCGGCGCCCGCGCCGGAGACCACCGCCCGCAGGTCGGCCAGCCGCCGGCCGGTCAGCCGCGCCGCGTTCTCCAGCGCGGCGAGCGCCACGATCGCCGTCCCGTGCTGGTCGTCGTGGAAGACCGGGATGTCGAGACGGTCCTGGAGCAGCCGTTCGATGGCGAAGCAGCGCGGCGCGGAGATGTCCTCCAGGTTGATGCCGCCGAAACTGGGCGCCAGCCGGGCCACCGTCTCCACGATCTGCTCGGCGTCGGTGCAGTCCAGGCAGATCGGGACCGCGTCCACCCCGGCGAACTGCTTGAACAGCGCAGCCTTGCCCTCCATGACCGGCAGGGCCGCGGCCGGGCCGATGTTGCCGAGCCCCAGCACGGCGGTGCCGTCGGTCACCACCGCGACGACGTTCGACCGCCAGGTGAAGTCGTCCGCCAGGCCCGGCTCGTCCGCGATGGCCGTGCAGACCCGCGCGACCCCGGGGGTGTAGGCGCGCGAAAGATCCTCCCGGTCGTTCAGCGGGACGGTCAGCGCAACGCCGATCTTGCCACCCTGGTGCAGGGCGAACACGGGGTCGGTGTCGCGGGCCAGCGGCCCCGGCCCGTCCGGCGCGACGGCAGGCTGGGGCACGGCCGGCGGCAGATGCCCCGGCGCATCAGGAACGAGCTGGTTGACGGAATGGTCGGTTGTGGCAGTCATCACTACTCCCTCGGACGAGATGCCTCGACGGGTGGGAGGCGTGGACGGCAAGGCCGGGGATCGCCCGGGGATGCCGTCCAATATGACACGCGGGCCCCGCCGCCTCCTCCGCGGACACCCCCATATCCTCGACTGAAGCATGCGCGTGCCCCGGGCGTCCCGAATAGTTTTTGCGGCCGGCACGGCGTACCGGAACACCAATGGATCGATACCGGAACAGACATGGACCACCGGTGACCAGCGGCGATCAATGATGGTCAGTGGCAGTCAGTGGCAGTCAGTGGCAGTCAGTGGCAGTCACCGGTGGCCGGCGTGCTCCTCGCGCGCCGCCGGGATGCCCGCCTGCCGGGTGATGCCCACCTGTCAGGTAGGGCCGCATTGGCTCCCGGGAAGCCCCCACGGGGCGTCGTTACCGGGTACGGTGCGCGTTCGTGGAGGTTCATGAACTCGAGATAGCCGGCGCCTGGGTGTTCACCCCCCGCCAGCACACCGACGACCGGGGCACCTTCCTGGAGTGGTACCGGTCCGAAACCGTGACCGAGGTGGTCGGCCACCCGCTCAGCCTCGCCCAGGCGAACCACAGCGTGAGCCGGCGCGGGACGCTGCGCGGCATCCACTACGCCGCCGTGCCGCCCAGCCAGGCCAAGTACGTCTCCTGCGTCCAGGGCCGGGTCCTCGACTGTGTGGTCGACATCCGGCTCGGTTCGCCGACGTACGGGACACACCAGGCGGTGCTGCTCGACGACGTGGACCGCAAGGGCCTCTACCTCGCCGAAGGACTCGGCCACTCCTTCATGGCGCTCACCGAGAACGCGGCGATATCGTACATATGTTCGACATCGTACAACCCCGCCCGCGAGTACGGCATCGACCCGCTCGATCCCGACCTGGCGCTGCCCTGGCCGCGGGATGTGACCCCGCTGCTGTCCGAGAAGGACGCGCGGGCCCCGTCGCTGAAGGAGGCGGAGGCCGCCGGCCTGCTGCCGTCCTACAGCGCGTGCACGGCCTACTACGAGACCCTGCGGATCCAGGCGGGCCGCGGCCAGTAGCGGGCGATCACCCGGCCCAGCACGTCCGCGGCCGGGACCGCGCCGAACGTCGCACTGTCGGTGCCGGCCGCCACGTTGTCGGACCGCAGCCACCACGACCCGTCCGGCTCGACGAAGGCGGCCCGCTTCACCCCGAGCCCACGGCCGGGCAGCCGCGCGACGACCACGTCACCCACCCGTGGTGGCAGGCCCCACAGCACCACGCACGCGTCCCCGTCCCGCAGCGTCGGCGCCATGGAGCGGCCGCTGACGGAGACCATCCGCACGGCAACATGTCGGCTCACCCGGGTAAGTTGCCACAAGGTGGAGCCATGCATCGACACCGTCCGAGGCCGGAGCACCTCCGAGGGCCGCTGGGGCGCGCCCGCGGCATCCCGGCCCTCCGGTCAGGCGGCATGCGTGCCCACCCGAGAGTTGCCCCAGGACGTCCAACGAGACGAGAAAGGACGGCAGCATGAGCCTCCTACGTCCGAAGACAACGGTCAGCGCCCACTGCGATCTGCCCTGTGGCGTCTACGACCCGGCCCAGGCGAAGATCGAAGCGCAGTCCGTGAAGGCGATCCAGGAGAAGTACCAGAGCAACGACGACCCGGCCTTCCGCGCGCGCGCCCTGGCCATCAAGGAGGAGCGGGCGGACCTGGTCAAGCAGCACCTGTGGGTGCTGTGGACCGACTACTTCAAGCCCAACCACCTGGAGAAGTACCCCGAGCTCCACGACCTGTTCTGGCAGGCCACCAAGGCGGCCGGGGCGGCCGGCGCCAAGGGCTCGGTCGACCCGGTCGACGGGCAGAAGCTGCTCGACCTCATCGAGCGGATCTCCACGATCTTCTGGGAGACCAAGGCCGCATAGGTACCACGGCCGCACGGCCTCCGCGCAGGGATCCGGGAACCCGGGGGACCGCGGCGCCGCGGACAGCATGACCGGCAACAGCGTCCCGCCTGTTCCCGGCCCGCCGGCGGCCCGGGGAGCCGGGCCCTGCGCGTCACGGCTGACAGCACTGATCATAACCAGCTCATAACCAGTATTGATCATAATCTCGGCTCCGGCCGGAGCCGGCGGGCGGGAGCATCCCCGAACGGCGATGGGACGTAGTCGGCATCACCCACACAATCCGCAGAATCGATCACCCGACCTGCGGTGGCGCCTCGGCACTGGGTACGGTGGTCTTCACGTGGCATGAGCTGGGCGCGGACGTCTCCAGCCTCGACCGGCACAACCGCTGCCCAGGTGGGGGTCAAGAGATCAGATGGAATACGGAACCGCAAGGCACTCAAGAAGGCACTCAAGGGGGTAACACCGTGGACACAACGCCGAGGACCGAAACCACCAGCGGTCAGGGCGGTGTCCCCGGGGCGGGAGTCCCCGGCGGACGGCTGCGAGACGTCGTCCAGCTGACCCTGCCCGCCGCGAGTGCCTATCTGTCGGTCCTGCGGACCGCCACGGCGTCGCTGGCGGCCCGCGCGGACTTCACCCTCGACGACATCGAGGACCTGCGGATCGCCGTCGACGAGGCGTGCGCGCTGCTGCTGCTGTCAGCCGTCCCCGGCTCGGCTCTGGAATGCACCTTCGAGCTCTCCCCCGGCGTCATCGACGTCTCGGTCACGGTGCTCAGCCTGGACGGCGAGCCACCGTCCATCGAGACGTTCGCCTGGACGGTCCTGACCGCGCTGGCCGACGAGGTGTCCTCCGCCGTGGACGCGGACTCGCGGGTCACCATCGTGCTACGCAAGCGGCGCGGGATACCCGAGGAACACATCCACAGTCCCCGGGCCGCGGCACCCAGGACACCAGCGCCCACGGCACCGGCCGCCACGACGCCATCCCCCGTGGCACCATCCCCTGTGACGCCATGGACCGAGAACGCCGGCGCGCCGGCCAGCGGGCCGGTGGGCACGCCGTGACCGCAGGGCGTACCCGACCGTTTCAGGACGCCGTGGCCACGACCAGGCAACGCTCGAAGGCCTTCCTCGACAACAGCCACGATCTTTTCCTCGCCGCGGACGAGGAGGCCACGGACGAGACGCCGCCCGGCACGTCGGTGACGGACCCCGCCCCCAGGCAGGCGACGGTCGCGGCCCAGGGCCGTCCCGGCCACGGTCCCGAGCATGACCACGACCATGCCGGCCCTGGCCCCGACGCCGGTCACCACGGCCACGGCCCCGACGCCGGTCACCACGGCCGTGGCCACGGCCATCCCGGTGAGACCAACGACCGGGTACGCGCCCGGGAGCTGTTCACCCAGCTGGTCGCCCTTCCCGAGGGGGACCAGCGGCGGGCCGAGATCCGTGACCAGCTCGTCCGGATGCACCTGCCACTCGTCGAGTACCTCGCGCGCCGTTTCCGCAACCGCGGCGAGCCCCTGGACGACCTGACCCAGGTGGCGACGATCGGTCTGATCAAGTCGGTGGACCGTTTCGATCCCGAGCGCGGTGTGGAGTTCTCCACCTACGCGACCCCGACGATCGTCGGCGAGATCAAACGGCACTTCCGGGACAAGGGCTGGGCGATCCGGGTCCCGCGGCGGCTCCAGGAGCTCAAGCTGTCGCTGACCAAGGCCACCTCGGAGCTGTCCCAGACGCTCGGCCGCTCACCGACGGTCAGCGAGATCGCGGCCCATCTCCAGATGAGCGAGGAGGAGGTGCTGGAGGGCCTGGAGTCCGCCAACGCCTACTCGGCGGTCTCCCTGGACGCGCCGGACTCCGGCGACGACGAGGCCCCGGCGGTGGCCGACACCCTGGGCGTCCAGGACGAGTCCCTCGAGGGGGTCGAGTACCGGGAGTCACTCAAGCCGCTGCTGGAAAAGCTGCCCCCACGGGAGAAGCGCATCCTGCTGCTGCGGTTCTTCGGCAACATGACCCAGTCGCAGATTGCCACCGAGCTCGGGATCTCCCAGATGCACGTCTCGCGGCTGCTCGCCCGCACACTGGCCCAGCTGCGCCGCGGCCTGCTGGACGACACCTGACGGGCCCCGCACCGCGCGGCCGGGCGGGCCCGCCCGGCCCTATCCTCCGGCTGTGGGCATCCGAGGCAGGGCCCCCGGCGGGGCGTGGTGGCGGCCCGGCCGTACCAGCTCGTGGCCAGCGCGGGCCGGGTCATCCGGAGGAGTCACCCGGGCCCGTGGGCTGGTGTGGGCGGTAGGCACCGGAGACACCGATCAGCACCAGCACCCCGACCGGGACCGCGACCAGTGGGATGCCCTCGCCATAGCGATGGGCCTGCAGAAGGCCAACAGCAACCGGAATACACAAAATCTGAACAACGACAAGCGGGGAACGGGCCCACTGCCGACGCGCGAGCAACGCCCACGTGAGCAGCCACAGGACGACCCCGGCAACAACGGCGAACAGGCCGCCGAGCTCGGCCCGGCCCCGGTCGTCGGTATCCGCGCCGAAACCCCGCACCACCAGGAAGACGCCGAGGCAGACAAGTAACAGTCCTTCGGCGGCCAGCAGCACCGCGGCGGCCCGCAACGCGTGTACGGCACGCCGGGCAGCACGCCAGGCGTTGTCATGTTGCGGACCGCCCGCCGGCGCCGGCACGATCCGCTCGGATCCAGCCCTGGAACCCACACGCCGACAGTACGTGTTCTCCACGGCCGCGTAAGCCCGGTGGGTATGCCTGACGGGCCCCACCACGACATGCGGGTGGACACGCGGGTCGAGATGTGGAGGAGACGCGGATGTCCGCCGGCGGGATTCCACCGGTGGCGGGGATTCCACCGGTGGCAAGAATTACGTCGTGACGCCTGGAAAGCCTTGAACCGCTAACGTAGACATCATGCGTACGCTGCTGGTCGTTAACCCCCTCGCCACGGCTACGACCCAGCGCGTCCGGGATGTCCTGGTCAGTGCCCTGGCCGCGG
>NZ_CEVIVD010000017.1:2362-18759 GCF_982290655.1 Protofrankia sp. CiP1_Cm_nod3 | reverse complement strand
CGGCCACGCCATCGAGCTCGCCGAGCGCGCCACCGACGCCGGTGTCGACCTCGTCGTCGCCTTCGGCGGCGACGGCACGGTCAACGAGATCGCCAACGGCCTCCTGCGGGCGGGTCCGGTCCCGGGCGCACCGGCACTGGCCGTGGTGCCCGGTGGGAGCACCAACGTCTTCGCCCGCGCGCTCGGCTACTCCGCCTCCCCGGTGGAGGCCACCGGGGAGCTCCTGGAGGCACTGCGCGAAGGGCGCAGCCGCCGGATCGGCCTCGGGCACGCCACCTTCACCAGCCGGTCGGGCACCAGCCAGTCCCGGTGGTTCATGTTCTGCGCCGGCCTCGGCGTGGACGCGGCCGTGGTCGAACGGGTGGAGCGCAAGCGGGTACACGGGCGCCGCAACACCCCGGGGCTGTACCTGCGCTCGGCGCTCGGGCATTTCGTCCGCGGCGCGGGGCGCCGGCGCCCGCCCATCACCATCACCACCGGCGAACCGGGCCAGGCGGCCGGGGCCGCCGGGGCGGCCGTCGACGTGGCCGGCCCGGGCGCCGCGCGGCCGGACACCGTCCAGGCCGCCGTGGTGTGCAACACGACGCCCTGGACGTATTTCGACTCCCAGCTGGTACGCGCCTGCCCGGCGGCCTCGTTCGACACCGGCCTGGACCTTCTCGGCCTGTACCGGCCGACGCTCGCGCGCACGGCCCACGCCGGCCTGCAGATGCTGCACAGCGCCCGGGGCCCCCACGGCAAGAACGTCTACACGCTGCACGACCAGCGCACGATCACGTTGACGGCCGCGCGCGAGCTGCCGTTCCAGATGGACGGCGAGTACATCGGCCCGCAGACCCGGGTGACGCTGCGGTCCGAGCCGAGGGCGCTGCGCGTCATCGGCTGAGCGCCCGTCATCGCCTGAGCCGGACGCGAGCGCCCGCCCGAGAGCCGGAGCCGGAGCCGGGAACGGGCGGGGAGCCCCCTGGTCGAGGGGTTGCCGGCTCGCTGCCGTCGGGCGCCCGCTCAGGCCGCTCCCCGGCCGAGCCCTCGGACGACCTCGGCCGGGTCGTCGCAGATCACCCCGTCCACACCGGCGGCCCGCAGCCGGTCGGCCTCCCGCACCGAGGTGACCGTCCAGGTCACCAGGCCCACGCCGGCCGCCCGGGCCCGTTCGGGCACGTCCGGGGAGCCGAGCACCGAGGAGATGTGGGCGTGCAGCTCCTGATGGCCGGCGGAGCGCACGTAGGCGATGCCGCCGCTGGCCGACATCCGCGGCATGGTGAGGAACGCGGTGGGCACGCCGATCCCGGCGTCGCGTACCGCCTCGATCGCGAACCAGTCGAACGAGGAGACGGTCACCGCCCCGGACGCGCCGTCGGCGGCCCGGGTGAGCCCGCGGGAGCGCAGGAGCTCGACCAGGGCCCGGGCGGTCCGTTCCCGGGGGGCGTCGAAGTCGGGCTGGCCCGGCTGGTTCTTGACCTCGAGAACGAGGCGGCCACGGCCGTCCCAGGCGTCGAGGATGTCGGTCAGGGTGGGCACGCCCAGACCGGTGAGCTCGCGGGTCGTCCGGCGGATCACGGCCCGGCCGGTCAGCCGCCCCGGCAGCCGGGGATCGTGCACGCAGACCAGATCCCCGTCGGCGCTGCGCCGTACGTCCACTTCGATACCATCGGCGCCAGCGCGCAACGCGGCGTCCACCGCCTCAGCGGTGTTCTCCGGACCGGGGACCCGGCTACCGCGGTGACCAAGAACCTGCATGCGCCAACGATGCCATCACGGCCGCGCCCCCGGTAACGCCAGGGCTGGCGAGGCCGGATGCGTCGGAACGCCGGAAGTGCGTGATCACTGCCTGGCCCGCCCGCGGGCCGGAAGCCGGTCGGAGATCCGGAAGGCTCCGGGCCCGGGAACCGCGCGAGAAACCCGGGGTGACAACCGCGAATGCCAATTCGGCATGCCGTCCTGGCTCTGCCAGGCGTGCGTGTTCCCTGAGTTGGCGGTACTAGGACGGTCTGTGTGTCACCGTCGTCCGATCCGCCGCAAAGAGTGGTCCACCTGTGTCTCTAACGGACGAAACCGGGTGGTCAGGGGTCGGTAAGGGGTGGGAAGCCACTTGCAGGTCCTTGCGCCCATGCCAGTTGCGGTGGGAGGGTGGCGAATGTCCGAGGTGGATGACCCCATACACCTCGGGTTCACACGCGACGGTGCATCCGGTCGAAAGATCGAGAAGCCGCGCGGGCCCGGCAGCCGTTTGGCGGCCGGAAAGTGCGACACAACCGTGGCGGCTCGTAAAGCGTCTCACGTGCAGTGTGGCTCGAGACGAGAGAGGGAGTTGTACGCATGGACTGGCGCCACAGAGCGCTCTGTCGCGACGAGGATCCCGAGCTCTTCTTCCCGATCGGTACTACCGGTCCGGCTGAACGCCAGGTCGAAGAAGCAAAGGCCGTCTGCCGGCGGTGCGCCGTGACAAGTGATTGCTTGAGCTGGGCTCTTGACACCGGGCAGGACTCCGGGGTCTGGGGCGGTCTGAGCGAGGATGAACGCCGAGCGCTCAAGCGCCCCGCGCGCACCCGCGTCCGCACCGCCTGAGCAGTACCCGCAGGCACCACCCCAGCTCGAGCCGGACGGCGACTTCCCAGATGGCCATGCCATGAGGTATGGGCCACCGGGATGCTGTCGTGTGCCTTGGAGCTGCTTCTGTCCGTGTCCGCGTCGTTTGCCAGCGAAGCCGACGGCACTCGCTGGACCGGTGTTGAAATGGCAGAAAACGACAGGCCAGGACGGGGTGGGACGGCGCCAGGCACGGTGGTGCTGTACCCACCTCGACGGTCCTCATAACACCGATCTTGGAAAAATTTTTTCAGTCGCGCAGCGGGATGGAGAGCAGGGCCTCGGTACCGCGCTCCGCACCCGCCTGGAGGCGGATCGCTCCCTGCATCTCACCGAGGACAAGCTGGCGCACGATCTGCAGGCCGAGCCGGGGCGAGTGCTCCAGCTGGAAGTCCTCGGGCAGCCCGGCACCGTTGTCGGCGACCACCACGTCCAGCCGGTCGGGATACCGCCGGACCCGTAGCTCGATCGAACCGGCCGAACCATCGAACGCGTGTTCGACGGCATTCTGCAGCAGCTCGGAAAGCACAAGTGCCAGCGGCGTGGCGAGCTCACCGGGCAGCTGGCCGAACGATCCCCTGCGGGTCGTGCTCGCCCTGGTCCCGGTCGAAGCCAGGTCCACCGTCACCGACGTGATCTGGTCAGCGATCTCGTCGAAGGGCACCGACTCGCCGAGGCTCTGCGAAAGGGTCTCGTGCACGACCGCGATCGAGGTCACCCGCCGCACCGACTCCCGCAGCGCCAGGCGCGCCTCGTCCACCTTGGTACGGCGCATCTGCAGGCGCAACAGGGCCGCTACCGTCTGTAGGTTGTTCTTCACCCGATGGTGGATCTCGCGGATGGTCGCGTCCTTGCTCAGCAGCTGCGCCTCCCGGCGCCGCAGGTCCGAGACGTCGCGGACGAGGACCAGCACCTCACGGGTGGCGCCGGGAAACAGCGGGATCGCGCGCAGCAGCACCACCGTGCTCCCGACCGCGAGCTCCACCTCGACCGGACGGCGGCGCCCGATCGCGTGCCACACGGCCGGCGTGGTCGCGGGCAGGTTCAGCATCCGGTGCACCGAACGCAGGTCCTCACCGGTGACGTTGCCGGTGTAGCCGAGGCGGCGGTACGCCGACAGCGCGTTCGGACTGGCGAAAATGACCTTCCCCGAGCCGTCCAGGCGCAGCATCCCGTCACCGACGCGCGGCGCCTCGGGCAGTTCGGCGTTGCTGCCCCGGAACGGGAACGCCCCCTCGGCGATCATCAGCGCCAGGTTGTTCGCGCACTGCAGGTACGCCGACTCCAGCGCGCTCGGCGTCCGGGTGGTGGCCAGGTTGGTGTCCCGCGCCAGCACGGCGATGACCCGGTCGGCGTGCAGGACCGGGATCGCCTCGGTGCGCACCGGCACCCCGCCGTCCCACTCCGGCTCACCCTCCCGGGCGATCCGGTGCTCGCGCCACGAGTTCTGCACCACCCATCTGTTGATCACAACGCTGCCGACCTCGTCGTTGTGGTATGCCGTCGGCCCGGTGGTCGGCCGCACCTGCGCGACCACCAGGAACTCGGCTCCCGGGCCGGCTCCGCCGCGAGCCGCCGTGGCCCGGCTGGGCACGAGCAGCAGCAGGTCCGCGAAGGACAGGTCGGCCAACAGCGCCCAGTCGGCCACCAGGGCGTGCAGATGGTCGATGTCGTCCGCACCAAGATCGGTACTCTCGCGTAGAAGGTCCTCCAGCGTTCCCACGCAGGCAGATTGCCAGACGCGGCGCCGGCTCGGAGCACGTGTGCCCGATCAGCTTTCCCGGATCACGGCACCGCCATGATCCGGTCACTCTCCCGACGACACGAAAACCATGATCGTACTGCCTTCGGCGGGACCGGTTCCAGCGCCTCCGGCAGCGCGAAAACATGATCGCGCTGCCTTCGGCGGGCCGACTTCAGTGTCTCCGGCAACACGAAAACCATGATCGCGTCACCTTTGACCTAGGCTTCCTGGTGTGCACCCGCATACCACCAAGGCGGTCCCCGATCCGCTTGGCTGGCTGGACGGCCATGCCCGGCGCCGGGAAGAAGCCGGGCTGCGCCGGGTCGTGCGCCCGCGCGCGCCCGGCTCAGGCACGCCGGGCGACCCGGCAGGCGGGGATCCCACCCGCCCGCTGGACCTGGCCGGCAACGACTACCTGGGCCTGTCCCGCCACCCCGAGGTGGTCGAGGGCGGGGTGCGGGCACTGCGCACCTGGGGCGCGGGCTCCACCGGAAGCCGGCTGGTCACCGGGACGACCACCCTGCACGGCGACCTTGAGGACGCTCTGGCCGAACACACCGGCTTCGCCTCGGCGCTGGTCTTCGCCTCCGGGTACGCGGCCAACCTGGGCGTGCTCACCTCGCTCACCGGGCCCGACGACCTCATCGTCTCGGACGAGCGTAACCACGCGTCGCTGGTGGACGCCTGTCGGCTGTCCCGGGCGCAGGTGGTCATCGCGCCGCACGCCGACGTCGCAGCGGTCGACGCGGCGCTGACCGAACGGTCGTGGCAGCACGCCGTCGTGGTCACCGACTCGGTGTTCTCCGCGGACGGCGATCTGGCCCCGCTGGCCGCGCTGCACACGGTCGCCCGCTCCCACGGCGCGCTGCTGGTCGTGGACGAGGCCCACAGCCTCGGCGTCGTCGGCCCCGGCGGGCGGGGCGCGCTCGCGGACGCCGGGCTCGCCGGCGAGCCGGACGTGGTCGCCACCATCACCCTGTCCAAGGCGCTGGGCAGCCAGGGCGGCGCCGTGCTGGGCCCGCCGGCCGTGCGCGCGCATCTCATCGACACCGCCCGCACGTTCATCTTCGACACCGGGCTGGCGCCGGCCTGCGCCGGCGCGGCGCTCGCCGCGCTCGGGATCCTCACCACGACCCCGGCTCTCGCGGACGACGTCCGACGGCACGCCCGCCACCTGGCCGACCTCACCGGCGCGCCCCGGCCGGCCGGCGCGGTCGTGTCGGTCGTCCTCGGCGAGCCGGAACGCGCGGTGCGGGCGGCGGAGACCTGCCGTGCGCACGGGGTGGCCGTCGGCTGCTTCCGCCCTCCGACCGTGCCCCCGGGCACGAGCCGGCTGCGGGTCGCGGCCCGCGCCGACCTCACCGCCACCGACCTGGCCCGGGCCGCCGACGCCTTCGCCGCGGCCATCGGCACGCCCGGCCGTCCCGGCTGTCCCGGATGTCCCGGATGACGGTTCTCGTGGTGACAGGAACCGGGACGGGGGTCGGGAAGACGGTCGTCACCGCCGCGGTGGCCACCCTTGCCCGGGAGCGGGGCGTCGACGTCGCCGTGGTGAAGGCCGCCCAGACCGGTGTCGAGCCCGGCGAGCCCGGCGACCTCGACCATGTGCGCGCCCTGTCCGGGGTCGAGGGGCTGTACGAGTACGCCCGGTTCCCGGCGGCGCTGTCGCCGGCCGCCGCGGCCCGCCTGCACCGGCGTGCCCCGGTGGAGCTCACCGACGTCGCCCGGCACGTGGGTGAGCTCGCCGAGCGCTACCGGCTCGTCCTGGTGGAGGGCGCGGGCGGGCTGCTGGTCCGTTACGACGACGAGGGCAGCACTGTCGCCGATCTCGCCCGTACGCTGGCCGCGCCGGTGCTGCTGGTCAGCGAGGCCGGGCTCGGCGCGCTCAACACCACCGCGCTGACCCTGGAGGCGCTGGCCAACCGCGGGCTGGATCTCGCCGGGCTCGTCATCGGCTCCTGGCCGGCCGCCCCCGACCTCGCCTGTCGCTCGAACATCGTGGACATGGAGATGCTCGCCGCGCGCCCACTCGCCGGAGCGCTGCCAGCGGGCGCGGGGCACGCCGATGCCGCGGCGTTCCGCGCCACCGCCCGGGTCTGCCTGGCGCCCGCCCTCGGTGGCACCTTCGACGCCCACGACTTCCGAGAGAGCCACAGACCGTGACTTGTCTCGGCCCGCCTACCATCCCGGGGACCTCACGGACCTGGGCCATCCGGATCCTCGGACGAATCGACGGTCCGTAACCGAACTACCACAGGAGACCGCCTTGCCGCCGTCAGTAGCCACCGTGCCCGTGCCCGTGACCCCGCCGACGCAACCGCCGACACCGACCCGGCCGACGGCCGACCAGCCGACGGCCGCCGGGAGCCCAGGAGGGAACGCGCCGGTCGCCGACATCCTCCAGGTCGCCCGCGAGCAGGTGCTGGAGCGTGGCCAGGGGCTCTCCGCCGAGCAGACCCTCCAGGTACTGCGGCTCGACGACGACCGGATCGGCGAGGCGCTGGCGCTGGCGCACGAGGTGCGGATGCGCTGGTGCGGCCCGGAGGTCGAGGTCGAGGGGATCGTCAGCCTCAAGACCGGCGGCTGCCCGGAGGACTGCCACTTCTGCTCCCAGTCCGGCAAGTTCGACTCACCGGTGCGCTCGGTCTGGCTGGACGTCCCGTCGCTGGTCGAGGCCGCGAAGGCGACCCGGGAGACCGGCGCGACCGAGTTCTGCATCGTCGCCGCCGTCCGGGGCCCGGACAAGCGCCTGATGAGCCAGGTCCGGGCGGGGATCGAGGCGATCCGTGCCGCCGTCGACATCAACATCGCCTGCTCGCTCGGGATGCTCACCCAGGAGCAGGTGGACGAGCTCGCCGCGATGGGCGTCCACCGCTACAACCACAACCTGGAGACGGCGCGCTCGCACTTCCCCCAGGTCGTGACCACGCACAGCTGGCAGGAGCGGTGGGACACCTGCGAGATGGTGCGGGCCGCCGGCATGGAGCTGTGCTGCGGCGCCATCATCGGGGTCGGCGAGACGCTGGAGCAGCAGGCCGAACTCGCCGGCCAGCTCGCCGCGCTCGAGCCCGACGAGGTACCGCTGAACTTCCTCAACCCGCGGCCGGGCACACCGTTCGCCGATCTCCCGGTGGTCGGCCCGAAGGAGGCGCTGCGCACCATCGCCGCGTTCCGGCTCGCGCTGCCGCGCACCATCCTGCGCTACGCCGGCGGACGTGAGATCACTCTCGGTGACCTCGCTGTCGACGGGATGCTCGGCGGCATCAACGCGGTCATCGTCGGCAACTACCTCACCACGCTGGGACGGCCCGCCGAGGCGGATCTGGAGATGCTTGCCGACCTGAAGATGCCCATCAAGTCCATGCAGTCCACGTTCTGATCACTGACCGTCCCGGCCGTGGCAGCCCGGAACGGCCGGGACGGCCGGGACCTGAGCAGGCCGGCGCCGCCGCGGCCAGCCGTGGCGGCGGGTGACGGGCCGGCGGGTGACGGGTAGAACGGCCGCGGGCAGAACGTCGGCCGAGCCGCCCGATGTTCTACCCTCGTAACCATGACTACCGAGGGTCAGAGGCGAAACGATCACGCTTCTCCCACGCCCGGGGCGCCGGCAGGCCACTGGCCGCCCGATCACGCTTCTGCCGCTCCCGTCGGGCCTCCCGGACCGGCACAGCCGGTCGGGGAGGCCCGACGCGGCCCGCTCCCTGGGTCACCCGGCGCGGCGGAGACGGCCTTCTGCGACCGGTGCGGACGGCCGCTGGCCGACAGCGGGCACGACATCTGCGCCCAGGCCCGGCTGCTGGAACCGCCACGGTTCTGCCGGACCTGCCGACGACGGATGATCGTCCAGATCACCCCGACCGGCTGGACGGCCAGCTGCGTCGAACACGGCACGATCGCGGGCTGACCCCCGGGCCCGCTCGCCCCCGGGCCCGCTTCGTCGCGGACCTGGCTGGTCAGGCCACCGGAAGCTGGTCGAGGAGGGCGATCAGGTCACCCTCCTGAACGACGTCCCCCTCCCGCACCGCGATCTGGGCGACCCGGCCGCCGTCCTCGCTGAGTACCGGGATCTCCATCTTCATGGAGTCGAGAATCACCAGCGTGTCACCGGCCGACACGGTGTCCCCGACACCGACCACGACCTTCCACACGTTGGCTACCATCTCGGCCCGAACTTCCTCGGCCACGGCTCCCCTTCCCTGTTCCGAGCGTTCCTGCTCCGGTGCGGACATGTGCACAGCGTGAGCGTAGTGTGCGTCGACGCCCGACCGCTGCGCGCCACGTCAACAAAGAAAGCCCCTGTTCGAGCACCGATCCACCCAATTTCTTGACACGCTGGTAACAACTCCCGGCCCGGGCCCTCTCCGGAACTGTCAACGATCTTCACTGGACGGGTGGGCGGCCGGCACGGACAGCCAGGCGGCACAGCCGGGGCACGGCGGCGGAGAGCCGGCCGCGGCGACCCGGACATGCCGGAATGCCACACCTGCGGCCGAAGGCCCCGCGGACAACGCACACTACGAGTGTGTTCGTTCTCCTTGTGCTTGCCCTGGTGGGCGGTGTCATCATCGGGCTGGTCCGCGGTGGCACGCTGGACGCTCTGGTCCGTATCTATGTGGCACGCCCGTGGATGTTCGTGGCCACGGTCGCGGCCCTGAGCGCGGGCCGGCTCATCCCCGGCCTGCACGCGGTCTCGTGGGCGCTGGCCACGGTGGCGGTCGTGCTGTTCGCCGCGGCGAACTCCCGGCTGCCCGGCGTCGGCCTGCTGTGGGCCGGGATCGCGCTGAACACCGTGGTGATCCTCGCCAACGGCGGTCAGATGCCGGTGTCGCTGTGGGCGGCCGAACGGGCCGGCGTGCCCGCCAGCGAGATATACGCCTCCGCCCGGCACACGCCGGGCGGTGACGACACCGTCCTGCGCCCGGCCACCGACGTGATCCCGCTGGCGTTCCCCGGCGCGGGATCCGTCGTCGGCATCGGCGACGTCCTGATCGCCGCCGGCGTCGGCATGTTCGGCGCGGTCGCGCCGGTCCGGGCCCGCCGGACCCTGGCATCCCGGCTCCCCCCGGACAGCGGCTCCGCCACCGCCCGGGAGCCCCTGGCGGAAGAGCCGGCCGTCACGACGGCTTACCGATCATCCGATGACCGGTAAGGAAAAGGAACGGACGGCCCACGGCTCCGCCGCGATCAGCGGGCAGGCGGTGGAACGATGTGAGTTCGCCACTGGGGCAGCGGCATCGATTCACATCGTTCAGGCGAGCCGGTTCAGGCGAGCCGGGTGACCGGTGGGCGACGATGGGATCCCGCTCGGCGGATGGACGGGGCGGGGTGTGGTGGACGGGGGCCAAGGCGTGGGTCTGGCAGGATGGCCGGAGCGGAAAGGAGGTTCCCGACGTGGCGAAGAAGAAGCGCAAGCGGCGCGCACGTGCCAAGAGCAAGGCCAACCACGGCAAGCGCCCGAACACCTGAGCCATCCGGACACCTGGCGTTCTGCGGGTGATGTTCTTCGGGTCACGGGCGAACTCGGGCACGGGCGGTCACGGATTTGTCGCGTACGGATCTGTCGCGTACGGATCTGTGACGCCGTTCGCGTCCCGCGCGTGGCCGCGAAGCTACCGGCCGGGAGCGGCAATGGCCCGGTGACAATCCACCGGGCCACAACCCGAACCATCAGGAGCGCGGACAACCGGTCGACAACCAGCCGGAACACAGCGACCGGCGCACAGCTGCCGGCGCACAGCGATCAGCACACAACGGCGGCTGGCCGGTGGCGATCGTGGAACCCGCCGCCCGGCGGCAGGCAGGCGGCGGGGACGTGCCGGGAAGAGGCGCTGGTCAGCCGGTGGTGGTACGGGTCCGCAGCCACTGCACTGTCTGCCGCAGCCCGCTGTCCAGGTCGACCTGGGGCCGCCAGCCGACCAGCCGGGCCGCCCTGCCGATGTCGAGCGCGATCCGTTGCAGCTCACCGGGCCGGGGCGTGGCGAACTCGGGGGCGTCCGCCACGCCGACGATCCCCGCGATCGCGCGGTGCAGGTCCCGGACGGTCGTCTGCGTGCTGGTGCCGATGTTGAGGCGTTCGCCGTTGGCGGCATCCGGCGGGACGGACCGGGCGAAGGCGTCCGCGACATCGCCGACGAAGACGTAGTCACGGGTGGTCGTGCCGTCACCGAAGATCCTCGTCGGGCGGCCCTCGAGCATCGCCGTCCCGAAGATCGCCACCACCCCGGCCTCGCCGTGCGGATCCTGGCGGGGGCCGTAGACGTTCCCCAGCGCCAGTGCCGTCGTGGCCAGCCCGTATGTGGAGCGGTACACGGACAGGTAGAGCTCACCGGCCGCCTTGCCCGCGGCGTACTGCGACTCGGGAGCCACCGGCACGGTCTCGTCCACCGGCAGGTGCCGCGGCGTCCCGTAGATCGAGCCGCCGGAGGAGGTGTGGACGAACTTCCCGACGCCGGCGAGCCGGCTCGCCTCCAGCACGTTGATCGTGCCGAGTACGTTCAGCCGGGCGTCGAGCAGTGGGTCGCTGACGCTCACCCGCACGTCGATCTGGGCCGCCAGGTGCAGGACGACGTCGGGACGGACCCGCCCGACGACACCGGGCAGCTCGGTGGACGTGATATCCACCTTCTCAAAGGAAAACCGGTGGTCACGCAGAGCGGGGCCGAGGTTCTCAAGTCGACCGGTGGACAAATCGTCGACCCCGACGACATCATGGCCGTCGGCGAGCATACGGTCAGTGACCGTGGAACCGATAAAACCGGCCGCGCCGGTGACGAGGATACGCACGGCACAAGAGCCTAACCGCCGGTCGGACGGCCGGCCGTCACGGCCGACCTCCTTGCTCCAGTCTTGTTCAGTCCTTATTCGGCGCGGAACTCCGCCGTATCCGCGTCGATACGGGCGGCCCGCAGCCGTTCCAGGACGCTCTCCCGGAGCGACTCGGGTGCGCGTTCCCCCCCGCACCTGCGGGCCACCAGCAGCTTCACCTCGTGTTCCACCCCGAACTCCCGAAGGCACGGGGAGCATTCGTCCAGATGGGAACGAACCAGGTGCTTGTGCTCGAAATCGATCTCGCCGTCAAGATAGAGGTAGACCGCTTCCAGGATCTTCCGACAGTCGACCGCGTGCGGCTCCCCACAGCTCACGATCCACCACCGTCGGTCTCGGAGCTGCCGGCCCGGACCAGGCCGCGTTCCCGGGCGTAGTGTTCAAGAGCGGTACGCAGCCCACGACGGCCGCGATGCAGGCGTGACATCACGGTACCGATCGGGGTACCCATGATCTCCGCGATCTCCTTGTAGGCGAACCCCTCTACATCCGCAAGATACACCGCAATACGGAAGTCTTCGGGCAACGCCTGCAACGCCTCCTTGACATCGCTGTCCGGCAGGTGCTCCAGCGCCTCGGTCTCGGCGCTCTTCAGGCCGCTGGACGTGTGCGACTCGGCGTCGGCGAGCTGCCAGTCCTCGACCTGCTCGGTCGGGCTCTGCAACGGCTGGCGCTGACGCTTGCGGTAGGTGTTGATGAACGTGTTCGTCAGGATGCGGTAGAGCCACGCCTTGAGGTTCGTGCCTTCCTGGAACTGGTGGAAGGCGGCGAACGCCTTGACGAAGGTTTCCTGCACCAGGTCTTCGGCGTCGGCCGGATTACGCGTCATCCGCAGCGCCGCCGCATAAAGTTGATCAAGAAAAGGCAGGGCGTCTCGCTCGAAGCGGCTGCTGCGCTCCTCGACGGTCTCGTCGACCAGGACCACTCCCTCGTTCCTTGGGTCGTCCGCGGGATACCGGCTCACGGACGTGCCGGCGGCTCCTGGAACGGACGATACCCTGGCCGGTGCGTACGCGCGTACGGAAAAGCCATCGGTACCGGCAGGTTCCGGGACGTCTGGCCGCCGGCCGGAAGGGCCGAGCAGGCCATCATGCGGACGGGGCGCCGGAGCGGGCGTCGACGCGGTGACGCGGGCACAGGCTACCAGCGGCCCAGGGGCCTCGGCCACGGACGGCACAACAGGCGCGCCGTCGCGAACATCGTCGTGTCGCCACCGGCCCGCCAGCCCGGTTGCGAACTGGGCAGTCATCGAACCTCCGAATGGATGTCCCCGCCGGCCGGAACCAACACGATCATGGGGGCCGGCGGACCATGAAACGATCAGCCCGGCCCGTTGCTCTCCCGCGTCGCGGACGGCTCCAAGAATCTCTGCAGGTGGCGTAACCGCCCGACCAGCCGTCGGATTCCCGGCGGCCCCCGAGCCCCGGCCTCGGCGGACGCGTGACAGGGCCGCCCTCACACCTCCACAAGTACACGGGAAGAGCAACACGAGAACACGAAAAAGCCGACAAGATGACATTTACTGCCATCAACCACCATAGACCTGCAATCTTCACAACGTTACAACAGAACTACGGCGTCACGACAGAACTACCGCGGAGCACGGCGCCTCGGCGCCTCGGCGCCCGCCGGACGCTCACGGCCTGGCGGAGGCCAGCCGGGCAATGATCCACTCTGTCGCGACGGCCGCCGCCTCGTCGACGACCTCGGCTTCGTCGCGGCCGTCCTTGCGGCGTGTCCGCATGGCGTGGTCGGCGCCGGCCAGGACATGCACCTCGATGTGCCGGGCCGGGTCCGGACCGGGCATGCCGAAGGTGTCCCGGTCCCCCTGGAGCACGAGCACGGGGACGCCGGCGGCGAGCAGTTCGGGCAGGCGCGACGGCCGGCTCCCCCGCGGCTCCCGCCCACCGTCGCGGGCAGCCTCCTCCAGATCTTTCTTGGCCGAGGCGGAGGGCCGTCCTGGGGGATCCTGCCCAAAGCCTCGGCCAAAATCTTTCTTGGCCGAGGCGGAGGGCCGTCCTGGGGGACACAGCGGGAAGCCGAAGGCCACTACTCCGGCGGCCCCGGTCGTGCGGGCGCAGCGGCAGGCCACCCTCGATCCCATGGAACGGCCGGCCAGGACGACGGGCCGCGGCCGCCCCAGGGCGTCCATGACCGCGTGCAGCACCGCGTCCAGCCGGGCCGGACGGTCCGGCGCGCGGCGGCCGGCGACACGATAGGGCATCTCCAGGCGGGCCACCCCAACCCCGCGCGCCGGCAGCCGCCGCGCCAGCACGGACAACACGCCGACATCCGTCCCGCTGGCGGCACCGTGCAGCAGGACGACAGTTCCCGCCGGTGCCCCGGTCGCGGGAACTAGGAAGACCCGTGCGCCGTCCACTTCCAGGGAAGTCCGATCGGTGGAGGAGGCGCCGGCCGTGGTCGTACCCGGGAGAAAAATGTCACCGCTGCCCGTGTGCATCTGTCAGACTTCCCGTGAGTGTGTGTGACTTGTTTCGCATCTTCCCCCCTGAAGGGTAGGAAAGGTCCATGCTGCCGCGTCTCGACGCCGAGCCAGATCAGTCGCGCGGACGAACGCCGACCCTCGTCTATGAGGCCCCCACGGACAGCGATGATCCGTACTGGGCGTTCTACGAAGATGTCGCCGCCACCCAGCTGGCCAGCTGGCTGCCGATGCCACGGATCCGGGTCCTGGACGTCTCCGGCCCACGGACGAGGTTCACACGCCAGATGGTCGCGGCGGGGCACGACGTCGTGCGCGTCGTCCCGGCCCCGGACCGTTCGGGGGCCCGCGCTGCCGGCAGGCGCGCGGACGGCCATGCCCGCTCCGGCGGGGCTTCCGTGCGTCCCGGCGCGGCCGGCGGGCTCACCGCGGTCCGGCCGGGCGACATCACCGGCCCCGGGCGGCTGGTGCAGGTGGCCGGTGACCCCCGGTCGCTTGACTGGTTCACGCCGGAGAGCTTCGACGCCGTCCTGGCCGAAGGCCGCGCGCTGTCGTTCTGCCTGGCCACCGAGACGACCCTGGAAGAGATCCACCGTATGCTGCGCCCCGGCGGGCGGCTGCTGCTGTGCGTCGACTCGCTGCTGCTGGGCCTGGCCCGGCTCGCCGAGCAGCACCGCTGGGCGGAGCTGTCCGACGTCCCGCGCGCCGACGTCGTCCTCGTCCCGGCCGAGGACGGGTCGATCACCCGCTGTTTCTGGCCGGAGGAGCTGCGCGCCCTGCTGACCAGCGCCGGCCTGGACGTCGACTGGATCCGCCCGCGGACGGTGCTCTCGGCCGAGGCGGTGACCCGCGCGGTCGCCTCCGACGTCTCCTGCTTTCCCACCCTGGTCCGCACCGAGGTCGATCTCTCGGCCGAACGCGAGGGCGAGTCGATCGGCATCCACCTGGTCGCCAGCGCCCGCCGCCCCGACTGAGCCCGCGGCGACGGCCGTCGCCGCTTCCCGGCCGTCCAGCGGTCATGCCCCGCCAGGCCGCGCCACGGCGGTCATGATCCTGTGGTCCAGTACCGGTTGAGCCGTGTCACGGCCTCGTCCCTGGTCATGCCCGCGATCTCAGCCTCGCCAAGGCCGACCCGCTGCCTGAGCAGATACACGAGTTCGGCCGGCAGGGCCTGCGCGGGCACGTCCGGGGCGCCCCGCTTGGGCGGGATGCCGTCCCGCACACACGTCCAGAACTCGTCCTCCGTGACATCCAACTGATCGCGCAGGATGTGGCTCCACCTGCTCGGCCCGTACGCCGTCCGGTCGACCGGGTGCGAGATACGGGTACGCAGCACCCGTCCGTCGGCGAGGGCGAGTTCGAACGTGACGTGGTGGGTGCCGGTCCGTCCGCGTGCGTCCCGGACCTGGGTCCACTGCTCGGCCCGGCAGAACTTCTCGTGCGCCTCGCGGGCCGGCTGAGAAAAGATCACCCTACCGGCCCGACCAGCCATTCACGCAGCTGGACGTCGCTACTGAGAGTGACCAACTGGACCAGACCCCAGTTGGTCGCGTGGTTGGGGGCGTCGAGGAGCCGATCCTGCCAGTCCTCGGCATACTCCCGCAGGGCGACGATCATCTCGTCCAGGGCCTCGTCCAGATCCGCCCCGTCGGCGGCCACCGGCAACCCGGGAATGAGGATCGACCACCCGCCCGCCTCCGCCACCACCTGGGCGCGAGACGGGCTCACCGAGGCCAGGAAATGCCGCAGACGCTCCTGGTCCACAAACGCGGTGATCCGGTTGTCCCGCCGCACCGTCGCGACCCGGCCCCGCTCCGCCGCGTCCAACAGATCCTTCAGGTGGGCGCGAGCGTCGGTGTAGCTGTCATAGTGCACGGCGGTCATCCAACCTCCTAGGCCAGACACCAGAAGTACGTCAAGTACTCAACGTACTCGCTAGACGGTTGACGGTTGACGGTTGACGGCAATGCCAGCCTCGGACCGGGACAGGAACCCGGGCGCCACCGAACCATGTTTCCAAGCGGCGCGATCACATCTCCGCGGCCCCCACTACCAGCCCTGATCAAAATCGCCGGCACGCGAACGGGTACGGCCGCGGGCTGACAGCCCCGGTGGCGCCTGCCGGGCGTCCGCGTCCGGCATGCTGAACGGGTGACCGTCACCACGGACGTACCCACGGATCCCTGGCCGGCGCCGACGGCCGACCGGCCGGTCGACGCGACCGTGACCATGCCCGGGTCCAAGTCGGCGACGAACCGCGCCCTGATCCTCGCCGCGATCTCCGCCGGCACCAGCCGGCTGACCAGGCCGCTGCGCTCCCGCGACTCGCTGCTCATGGCCGCCGCCCTCGGCGAGCTCGGCGTCGCCGTCGTCGATGACCACGATGACTGGCTGGTCCACGGCCGCTACCCGCTCCAGGCGGCCCCGGCTGCCCGGATCGACTGCGGCAACGCCGGCACCGTCGCCCGGTTCACCCCCGCGCTGGCCGCGCTGGCACACGGCGACGTGGTCTTCGACGGCGACCCGCGCATGCGGGAGCGTCCGCTCACCCCTCTGCTGGACGCGCTGCGGACCCTGGGCGCGGCCATCGACGGCGACCGGATGCCGCTGACCGTGCACGGCCGGGGGCACCTGCCCGGTGGCGCGGTGACGGTGGACGCGTCCACCTCCAGCCAGCTCGTCTCCGGTCTGCTGCTGGCGGCCCCCCGCTACGACCAGGGCGTCACCGTCCGTCATGTCGGTGCGCGGCTGCCGTCCTGGCCGTACCTGGAGATGACCGTCGCGGACCTGCGCGCC
>NZ_CEVIVD010000017.1:0-2063 GCF_982290655.1 Protofrankia sp. CiP1_Cm_nod3 | reverse complement strand
GCACGCTCACGACCGGGTCATCGAACCCGACATCAACAGCGCGTCCGCCTTCCTGGCCGCGGCCGCGGCGACCGGTGGGCGGGTCGTGCTCGCCGACTGGCCGAGCGGGACCGTCCAGCCCGGGCGCGTGCTGCCCGACCTGCTGACCGCCATGGGCTGCGTCTGCACCCTGACCACGGCCGGCCTGGAGGTCCGCGGGCCCGGCCGGCTGCGCGGCATCGACGTCGACCTCAGCGACTACGGCGAGGCCGCCCCGACACTCACGGCGCTCGCCGTCCTCGCCGACTCGCCCAGCCGGCTGCGCGGCATCGCCCACCTGCGCCTGCAGGAGACCGACCGGCTCGGCGCGCTCGCGGCCGAGCTGGGCCGGCTGGGCGCGGACATCACCGTGACCGACGACGGGCTGGCCGTCTCCCCCGCGCCGCTGACCGGCGCCCGCCTCGACCCGCGGGCCGACCATCGCCTGGCCATGGCCTACGCCGTGGTGGGACTGGTCGTGCCGGGCGTGCTCGTCGACGACATCGCCACGACCGGTAAGACCGTGCCGTCCTTCCCCCGGCTGTGGGCGCGGATGCTCGACGGGGCGGACGCCCGCGCGTGAGAGCTGCCTGTCACGACCACCGACGGCGTCACCCCACGCGCTGCCGTCCCACGCGGCGTCACCCCGAACAGCACAGCCCCACATGGCACAGCCCCGCGTGCTGCCGCCCGGCACGGCCCGACTCGGCACGGCCCGGCTCCGAACAGCCCGGCCCCGGACGGCCCGGCTCCGAACAGCCCGGCTCCGAACAGCGCGGCCTCGCATGTTCCAACCCCGAAGTGCGCGCCTGAATGGCGCGGGAACTCGACGAGGACGACGTCCGGGTGCGGGCCGGCCGCGGGTCGCGGCCGCGTACCCGGGACCGGCCCGACCACGCCGACGCGGTGACGGCGACCGTGGTGGCGGTCGACCGAGGCCGTTACACCTGCCATGTCGCCGGGACGTCACCGGAGCCGCGACCACGACCACGTCCGAAAGCGCAGCCGCCGCCGGGGCCGGCACCGGGGCCGGGGCCGGGGAGCGGCGGCACGTCCGCATCCGCGTCCATGTCCGCTTCTGGCGGGGCGCTGGTGGCCGCCGTCCGCGGGGGTTCGGTGCGCCGGACCAGTGTGGTCGTCGGCGACGAGGTCGCCCTGGTCGGGGACATCTCCGGCCGGGCCGGCAGCCTTGCCCGGATCGTCGGGCGGGCCGAGCGCCGCAGCGTGCTGCGGCGTACCGCCGACGACACCGACCCGGTGGAACGCCCGATCGTGGCCAACGCCGACCGGCTGGTCATCGTCTGCGCCCTCGCCGACCCGCCGCCGCGGCCGGGGCTGATCGACCGCTGCCTGGTCGCGGCCTACGACGGCGGCCTGGAGCCGCTGCTGTGCCTGACCAAGGCCGACCTCGCCGACGACACACCCCTGCGCGCACTCTACGCGCCACTTGGCCTACCTATGGTGACCACCAGGCCGGACGCCGGCCTGTCCGGGCTGACCGCCCTGATGGCGGCCCACGTCTGCGTCATGTTCGGCCATTCCGGGGTGGGCAAGTCGACGCTGGTCAACCGGCTGGTGCCGGACGCCGCCCAGACGATCGGCGCGGTCAACGCGGTCACCGGCCGTGGCCGGCACACCTCGTCCGCGGCGATCGCCCTGCCGATGCCGGGCGGCGGCTGGGTCGTCGACACCCCGGGGGTGCGCTCGTTCGGGCTGGGCGCGGTCTCCACCGACCGGCTGCTGCGGGCCTTCCCCGATCTGGCGCCAGCCGCGGCGGCCTGCCCCGGCGGCTGCACCCATCTGGCAGGCCTCGCCGACTGCGCGCTCGACGAGGCGGTGGCGGACGGCCAGGCGGACCCGGCCCGGCTGGCCAGCCTGCGCCGGCTGCTCGCCGCCCGCTCCGGCACCGACCCGTCATAACGCCCGGCCACCCGGACCGCGCCGGCAAGACGACCACGATCGAGATCCGCCGGCGCCGACCCGTCACACCGCCCGGCCCCGACCACGACCAGCCCAGCTGTCCCCAGTACCGGGCCCCAGCGGTC
>NZ_CEVIVD010000016.1:57715-58715 GCF_982290655.1 Protofrankia sp. CiP1_Cm_nod3 | reverse complement strand
GGGCCTCACCGGGGTGGGGAGGCTGCCGCGGTGAGGGCGTCGGCGAGGATGGCCAGTACCCGGTCGGCCTCGGCGTCGGTGATGGTCAGCGGCGGGAGCAGCCGCACCACCGCGTCGTGGCGCCCGCCGAGCTCGACGATCAGGCCCCGGGCCAGGCACTCGGCCCGGACACGGGCGGCCAGGTGCGGGTCTGCCGGCCGGGCGCCGAGGGCGTCCGGGCCGGCGTCGGGGTCGACCACCTCCAGGCCGATCATGAGCCCGCGCCCGCGGACGTCGCCCACGCAGGGCCGGCCCGCGGCGATTGTCCGCAGGTCGGCCAGCATCCGGGCACCGGCCTCGGCGGCGCGCAGATCCAGGGCTTCGGAGCGGACGAAACGCAGGGTGGCGACGCCGGCGGCCATCGCGAGCTGGTTGCCGCGGAACGTGCCGGTGTGTGCGCCGGGAGCCCAGCCGTCCAGCTCCTCCCGGTAGGCGATGACGGCCAGCGGCAGGCCGCCGCCGATCGCCTTCGACATGACGATGACGTCCGGGATGATGCCGCTGTGCTCGCCGGCCCAGAACGTGCCCGTGCGCCCTACCCCGGTCTGGACCTCGTCGAGGATCAGGGGGATGCCCCGCTCGGCGGTGATCCGGCGGATCGCCCGCAGCCAGTCGTCGGGCGCGGGCACCACCCCGCCCTCGCCCTGCACGGCTTCGACGATCATCGCGGCGGGCCGGGCCACCCCGCCGCACGGGTCGTCCAGGAGCCGTTCGATGTACTGGGCGGACAGCCGCGCGCCGTCCGGGCAGTCCCCGTCGGTGGCGCCCACGCCGAACGGGCAGCGGTAGGGGTACGGGTAGGGCAGCCGCACGACCGTGCCCACCGGCCGGAGGCGTTCCTTGATCGTGACGTTCCCGGTGACGGCGAGCGCACCAGCTGTCATGCCGTGGTAGCCGCCGGTGAACGCCAGCAGCGTGTCGTTCCCGGTGACTGTCTGGGTCAGCTTGAGCGCGGCCTCGA
>NZ_CEVIVD010000016.1:52484-57584 GCF_982290655.1 Protofrankia sp. CiP1_Cm_nod3 | reverse complement strand
CAGCGGCGCGCCGGAGTGGAGCAGCCCGCGGATCGCCTCGTGGACGACGGGATGGTTGTGGCCGAGCGCGAGGGTGCCGGCGCCGGACAGGCAGTCCAGGTAGCGGCGGCCGTCCGCGCCGATCACCGTCATGCCCTCGGCGTGGACGGGGACGATCGGCAGGCTCCTGGCGTATGTCCGCGCGGACGACTCGCGCCGGCGCTGCCGGGCGAGGATTCCCTCGGCGCGGACCCGGCCGTCGGCGTCCGGCGCGCCATGGCCGCCGGTGGCGCCGGCCGTGGGGCCGGCATGGGCGCTGGATCCCGAAGGGCCGGCGGATTCGGAACCGATGGCGGATATCGTCAAGAAAGCGACTCCCGTCCGGTGGCCTGGGCGCCCTGAGCGATCCGGCCCGAGCGCCCGCTCCGGGGCCCGGGCGGGTGGCCCGGGGCCCGGAGGGTGCCGGGGTCCCGTAGACCTTTCCGGTCGGCGGATTCGATCCGGTGCGGGACCTCGGGCGCGGGCAGGGACATTCCCGCTCGATCATGCCACCTGTGAGCTTCCGTTGGGTTCAGGGAAGCCTAACCTAAGTAGTTATCGGCAGGGGGAGTGAACCGCAGGTGTAATCATCCTCTCGCTCGCCGCAATCCGACGGCGAACCCTGCCGATCCGGCAACGCCGAGCCACGTGGCACCCGCACGGCTGGCCGCGGCCCGGCGGCCCGGCGGCAGCCGCCGGCAGCGCAGTGGCAGCCGTAGGTGAAAACCGTCACCCCCACAGCGGCGGCCACCTACGGCCGGACGAGGCGTAGGTGGAAAGCGCTGTCGGGATGACGGGAACCACCTACGGATCCCGGCGGTCGGGGAGGGCCGCGGTGAGGTCCTCGAGCAGGTCGTCGATCGACTCGATGCCGACCGACAGCCGGACGAGGTTCGCGGGCACCTCCAGCGGGGAACCGGCCACCGAGACGTGCGTCATCCGCCCGGGGTGCTCGATGAGCGACTCGACCCCGCCCAGGGACTCGGCGAGGGTGAACACCCTGGTCCGCCGGCACACCTCGACCGCGGCCTCCTCGCCCCCGCGCAGGGCGAACGACACCATCCCGCCGAAGTCGCGCATCTGCTTCGCCGCCACCTGGTGGCCCGGGTCGTCCGGCAGGCCCGGGTAGTGCACGGCCGCCACCGCGGGATGCCCCGCCAGCAGCTCCGCGACGCGGCGGGCGTTCGCGCAGTGCCGGTCCATCCGGACCGCTAGGGTCTTCGCCCCCCGCAGCACCAGCCAGGCGTCGAACGGGCTGGGCACCGCCCCGGTCGCGTTCTGGATGAACCGCAGCCGTTCCCCCAGCCGCGGGTCGGACACCACCGCGGCACCGCCGACGACGTCGCTGTGCCCGCCGAGGTACTTCGTGGTCGAGTGGACCGCCACGTCGGCGCCGAGGAGCAGCGGCTGCTGCAGGTACGGGGTGGCGAAGGTGTTGTCGACGGCGAGCAGCGCGCCGGCGGAGTGCGCGATGCCGGCCAGCGCGGCGATGTCGGAGACGCCCAGCGTCGGGTTCGTCGGCGTCTCGGACCACAGCAGCCGGGTACGGCCCGGCCGGATCGCCGCCCGCACCGCGTCGAGATCCTCCAGGGGCGCCGGGGTGTACTCCACGCCCCACTCGGCGAACACCCGGGCGAACAGCCGGTAGGTGCCGCCGTAGGCGTCCAGCGGGATCACCGCGTGGTCGCCGGGGCGGCACACCGTGCGCAGCACCGCGTCCACGGCGGCCAGGCCGGAGGCGAAGGCGAGCCCCGCGGTGCCCGCCTCCAGCGCGGCCAGGCAGGTCTCCAGCGCGGTGCGGGTCGGGTTGGACGAACGGGCGTACTCGTACGCCCCGCGCGGGACCCCGACGGCGTCCTGCGCGAACGTCGACGACGGATGGATGGGGACGACCACCGCGCCGGTGACGGGGTCGGGGTCCTGCCCCGCATGGATTGCCACCGTCTCGAAGCCGCTGCCGGCCCACGTCTCGGCGCCGGCCGGCCACGCGCCGACGGGTGACGCGCCGACGGGTGACGCGCCGACGGGTGACGCGCCGACGGGTGACGCGCGGCGCGGGTCGCCGGCCCGGGCCGCGGGGCCGTCCCCACCGGCTACCGCGCCGTCGATCGTGGGATCGCTGGTGACAGGGCCGTCGGCGCTGGTCATGGGCTCCTCGGTGGGTTACGGGGTGGCCAGGAAGCTGAGCAGGTCGGACCGGGTGAGGATGCCCACGGGGTTGCCGTCCTCCAGCACGAGCACGGCCGGCGCGGCGCCGAGGGCGGCGACCAGCACCGACAGCGGCTCGCCGGCGCCGACCGTGGGCAGCGGCGGCGACATGTGCGCGGCCACCGGGGCGTCGACAGCGGCCCGGTCGGCGAACACGGCGCCGAGCAGCTCCAGCTCGATGACGGCGCCGGCCACCTCGGCCGACCGCAGCGGCGGCTCCTGGCGGACCACCGGCATCTGGGAGACGTTGTACTCGCGCAGGTAGGAGATGGCCGCGCCGACGGTCTCGTCCGGATGCACGTGCACCAGGTCGGGCGGGCTGGACGCGTCGGCGGCCTTGCGGGCGAGCACCTCGGCGACTGTCGGCTCGTCCGAGGGAGGGTCGAGAAAACCGTAGTCGTACATCCACTCGTCGTTGAAGATCTTCGACAGGTAGCCGCGGCCGGAGTCCGGGAGCAGCACCACGACGCAGCCGTCGGCGTCCAGCTCCCGGGCCACCCGCAGCGCGGCGACCACCGCGAGCCCGCAGGAGCCGCCGACCAGCATGCCCTCGCGGCGGGCCAGCTCCCGGGTCATCAGGAACGAGTCGCGGTCGCTGACCGCCTCGACCCGGTCGACGACGGCCTTGTCGTAGGTGGTCGGCCAGATGTCCTCGCCGACTCCCTCCACCAGGTAGGGCCGCCCGCTGCCGCCGGAGTACACCGACCCCTCCGGGTCGGCGCCGACGACCTGTACCCGCCGGTCGCTGGCCTCCTTGAGGTAGCGGCCGGTGCCGCTGATCGTCCCGCCGGTGCCGATACCGGCGACGAAGTGGGTGACGCGCCCGTCGGTGTCCGCCCAGATCTCCGGGCCGGTGCTGGCGTGGTGCGCGGCGGGGTTGTGCGGGTTGGAGTACTGGTCCGGGCTCCACGCGCCGGGCGTCTCGGCGACGACGCGGCGGGCGACCGAATAGTAGGAGCGGGGGTCATCCGGGGCGACCGCGGTCGGGCAGACCAGCACCTCGGCGCCGTAGGCCCGCAGCACCGCCCGTTTCTCTTCGCTGATCTTGTCGGGCATGGTGAACACGCAGCGGTAGCCGCGGGCCGCGGCCACGATCGCCAGCCCCACCCCGGTGTTGCCGCTGGTCGGCTCGACGATCGTCCCGCCCGGCCGCAGCTGCCCGGCGGCCTCCGCGGCGTCGATCATCGTCAGGGCGATCCGGTCCTTCACCGACCCGCCCGGATTGACGTACTCCAGTTTGGCGAACACCGGGGCGGCAATACCCTCGGTGACCGCGTTCAGCCTGATCAGTGGGGTACCGCCGACCACCGCGGCCAGGTTCCCGTAGACACGCATGCGCCGCCCTCACCTTCGCCGCCGAGGTCCGCAGCCGCCGCTGGGCTCCCAGCGTACGCAGACCAGGCGCCCGCCGCAGGCCAAGCCGCACCGTGTCGCGGAGGCCGCGGAAATCACAGATGATCGCAGGGCCGCGCTGGCCGCGGCGGCTACGAAGATCACTCCTGCTCGTCGCGCCGGGCGGTCGAGGAGCCGTGGGAGCCGTGGGAGCCCGTGGTGTGCTTTGGAGCGGTATGTGCTGAGTCGCTGTGTGTCGAGTCGCTGTGTGTCGAGCCGGTGTGCGTCGAACTGGTGGCGGTCGAGCTCGTGTAGCCCGAGCCGGTGGACGTCGAGCTGGTATGGGTCGAGACGGTGTAGGCCGAGCCGCCGTGCGCCGGGCCGTGCCACGTCGAGCTCGAGCTCGAGTTCGTATGGTGCGTCGCACTCGTGTGGACGTGGGTGAAGCCGCCGCCCGGGTCCCGCGACACCGCGGCCCGCACCGGTGGGGGGTGCCCCAGGAACCCCTGCATGGCGAACTCGTATCCGTAGGCGCCGGCCATCGGGAAGACCACCACGTCACCGGCGCGCACCTCGTCCACGGTGATGTCACGGGCGAGGGTGTCCTCGGGCGTGCACAGTTCGCCGACCACGGTCACCGGCCGTCCGGCGACGCCTGGACGCGGGAAGTCGTACGGCCAGCCGTCCACCGCGACGACCCCGAAGTTATGCACGATCTCCCAGGACGTCGGCAGCTGGAAGTGGTGGATGCCGCCCCGCAGCACCACGAAGTCGGTGCCGTGGGCGTGTTTGACGTCGGTGACCTCGGCCGCGTACGCGCCGCAGTCGGCGACCAGCCAGCGCCCCGGCTCGAACAGCACCCGTACCCTGGCCGGGACCGGCGTCGCCCGCAGGCCGGCGGCGAAGGCGTCCAGGTCGAAGGGGCGCTCGCCGCGCCGGTCCGGCTCGAAGGGCACCCCCAGCCCGCCGCCGACGTCGACGACCCGCAGGTCGACGCCGTGCGCGGCGGCCGTGGCGGCCGCGTACCCCAGACACCAGCGGACGTACTCCAGGTGCGCGGCGGCGTCGAGGTTCCCGGATACGGCATGGACGTGGAAGCCGAGCACGTCGACCCAGGGCAGCGACCGGGCGACGGCCAGGACGTCGGGGACGTCCGCCTCGGGTATCCCGAAGGCGCTGGCCACGCCGCCCATCCGCAGCGAGCCGGCGAGGGCCACCCGGGACGGGTTGACCCGCAGCATGACCGGTATCCGGCGGCCCACCCGGCCCGCGGCGTGGTTCAGCCGGCGCAGCTCGCCGGGGCTCTCGACGTTGACGGCCACCTCGGCGCCGGTTCCGGCGGCCTCGACGAGCGCGGCCAGCAGCGGGGCGGACTTCCCCGGGCCGGAGGCGACGATGCGGGCGGGCCGCCCGGTCCGCTGAGCGCTGTCCAGCGCGAGCATGATCTCGTAACTGGAGGCGACCTCGAAACCGTCCACCCCCTGGCCGGCGGGGAGGTCGTGGCCGGCGGCGGGGCGATGTGCGCTGCGCGTCTGACGATCT